>JBHJOU010000364.1:0-12661 GCA_050329355.1 Rivularia sp. (in: cyanobacteria) | reverse complement strand
ACTTAAAATTTCACAAATGATTCAGGACTGCTATATTGACCTTTAAGCTCTAACCTCTAACCTTTAACCTAAAAAGAGCGTGTCAGCCAAAGCCAACACACCCTTACTCAATATTACCTAAATTACTACAGTTGCTTCCCCTTCCCGCCAGAAGATTACCGATAAAAAACCCTTCTAGACGCAGAGTACGCAGAGGAAAGAGGTTTCATAGAGATGAACCGCACCCTGCGGGTGATAGGTAATCTTAAAGCTGTTCGGGGGAGTAACCTTTAACCTTTAAAAAATAGTATCGACGGTAATCGCACCAGTAAAGTCAGCACCAGTTGTGTTAGCGCCGGTAAAGTTAGCTTTTGATAAATCTGCATTCACGAAAAGCGCGTTAGCAAAGTTACCACCAATTGCAATACCGTCAACAAATGAGATACTTGACAAATCAGCACCGAGTGTGTCGGTATCAGCACCGTCGATAAATATGGCGTTGGTTAAGTTAGCTTTTCCTAAGTTAGCACCGAACAAATTGGCATCATCGAGTTCAGCGCCAGTGAGATTAGCCTCAGTCAAGTCAGCCCCACTCAGATTAACTCCAGTCAAGTCAGCCCCTGTAAAATTCGCACCTTTGAGGAAGGCTCCACTCAGATTAGCCCCTGTTAAGTCAGCTCCACTAAAATCAGCCCCTTCCAAGAATGCACCATCAAGTTCAACTCCTCCGGTTAAGATTGCGTCGGTGAAAATTGCACTACCCGCATTCGCTCCGCTCAAATCCGCTCCGGTAAAAATCGCATTGCTCAGATCAGCAAGTCCAAGAGAGATACCTTCTGCAAAAACATTTGTAAAATCAGACCCATTTAGGTTGGAACCAGCAAAACTAGCACCATCTAATTGAGTAGCAGTTTCAACACCATTAGAAACAAATGAACGGAAATCGGAACCAGCCAGATTCACGTCATCTGCAATCAGGTTACTCAAATCAGCACCACGAAATCTGAGGTTAAAGTCAGTAGGTAGTGTAGTTAGAGACACACCTTGAGGAACAGATGAATTGACATCACTTAGGGAGACACCTTCAAAGTTAGCAAGGTTAAAATTATTATTGAGTAAGAAGATATCTGTAAAGTTCGTGTTTCTAAAATCCGCTCCTCTAGCATTTACATCTTGTAAGATTACAGCTTCAAGGCTAGCCCCATTCAAGTTAGCATTTACTAATATTGCACCTGTTAAGTCAGCAGCTTTGAGGTTCGCTTCAGTTAGATTCGCTTGTGTAAAGTTAGCTCCAGTTAGATTTGGACGTTCGGACTGTTCTCCGCTGATATTAGCTTTGAATAAATTGGCATTTTGCAATTGGGCATTGGAGAGGTTAATACCATTAGTGCTAATCTCTGATAAATTAGCTTCTCGCAAGTTTGCACCACTGAGATTAACATTTTCCAATGTTGCTTTGAAAAGAGTGGTTGTTGGAAAATTTGCACTAGGTCTAAAGTTGGCATTAGAGGCATTAACATTCAGCCAACTTGATTCACTAAAGTTAGTTCCTCTTAATGGTTCATTAACGAAGGAAAGATTTTGAAGTGTGGCTTGTATAAAGGTAGAGCCATTAAGATTACCAGCATTATCAATCTCCTGCTGGGTTGGACTCTGGCCGTCAAAATTAGCTGGCATAAATTTAGTACTCCTTCAAAAATAAAAAATGATTAAATCGATCAACTCCCCTCACCATGTCTCCCCCTCTCCAGAATTTAGGAGAGGGGTAAATACAACATGATGAGAGAAGATTTGAAGCGGTAATCGAACAGATAAAACTTTGTGAACATATTGCACCCAAGTTATAAATTAAGGTGAATTCGATTGTGAATCCTCGATTCATGTTTCCTTAAAAAAGAAGACGTGCTGTAGAGACGTTATACATAACGTCTCTAGACAATTTTGGGAAAAACTAACCATTCAAAATTAATGTGGCGGAGTATTAGAAGCCCGCACTACCCAATAAGACTGGATGTTTTTTTTATTGGAAGTCCCTTAAACGAAGTCAGCTGCGGTAATTAAGCTGGAGTTTACACCCTCTACAATTGCAATAATTTCGTTAGTAGCAGTCAAGGAAATCAAAGTATTGCTGCCATTACCAGGGTCTGCTCCAATTGTCAAGTTACTAAATTGGATTCCTGCAAATAATGCAAATTTATCGACACCATCCACAAAGTCTTGGATGGTATCAGTACCACCTTGACCGATTTCAAATGTATCGGCTCCTCCTCCACCAAACAAGGTATCATTACCAGTTCCTCCCGCGAGGAAATCTGCACCTCCTCCTCCTTGGAGGACATCATTACCACCGTTACCAAATAGCGAGTCATTCCCAGCCCCCCCAAGTAGGGTGTCTGCTCCACCTCCTCCTTCGAGAGAATCGTTGCCAGTTCCACCTTCGAGGGAGTCTCTACCTGCACCACCTAACAAGGTGTCATTACCATCCAAACCCTGGATAGTGTCATTTCCTGCTAAGCCGTCAATGAAGTCAGCTTGAGCAGTTCCTATAAGTAAATCGGGACCAGCAGTTGCAGTGTTTGTATTAGGGGGGAGAATTGGGGGGAGAATGGTATCTGTCAAGTTAGCACCAGTGAAATCGGCACCAGTAAGAATAGCTCCTGTGAAATCGGCTTTGCTGAGGTCAGCATTTCTAAAGGAAGCATTGGTAAAGTTACCGTTAATTGCAATACCATCAACAAATGAGATACCAGAGAAATCAGCACCAACAGTGTCAGCATCAGCACCGTCGATAAATATACCGTTGCTTAAATTCGCTTTATTTAAGTTAGCACCAGCCAAATTGCCGTCTGTGAGGTCAACACCACTTAAATTTACTTCTTCGAGAAATGCACCATCAAGTTGAATCCCTCCCGTTAAGTTTGCTCCGGTAAGAATTGCACCTTTCAAATTGGCATTACTGAAGTCTGCCCCACTCAAGTTAGCATTACTTAAATCAGCCTTTTCAAGGAAGATACCTTCAGCAGAAACACCACTGAAATTAGCACCATTAAGTACACTATCAGCCAGACTAATACCAGTCAGTATAGTCAGGTTACTTGCATCAAAGTTAGTGAAGTCAGCACCAGCAAGATTAATGTCTTCTGCACTAAAGTTACTTAAATTAGCACCACGGAAGCTGGAATTGGTTGAGGTTGCTCCCGCAACTGGGGAAACATCACTCCACTGCACACCACTCAGGTTTGCCAAGTCAAAAGTAACGTTACTGAGTTGGTTGTCGGTGAAACTGAAGCTATTACCTCCTGTTCCTACAAAGTCAACTCCTGTAAAGTTGGTACCGTCTAAGATAGATTCTTCGATGGTTGCCCCTTGTAAGTTGGCATTTTGAAAGTTGGCATTGGTTAAGTTGACACCAGCCAGAGTTGCTATAGAAAGGTTAGCGTTTTGCAGTCTAGCATCTGTCAAGTTGGTGGAAGCCTTGAATTCAGCTTCAGTCAAGTTAGTACCTTGTAGTCTAGCATCAGTTAAATTGGAACCCTCTATTGATACCTTAAATAGGCTGGCTGCGGGGAAGTTCGCATTAGCGCTGAATTTAGCACTAGTTGCATTCACATTTTTCCAACTTGATTCGTCAAAGTTAGTACCTCTCAAGTCAGTATTAACGAAGGAAACATTCTCTAACGATGATGCAGAAAAATTAGAACCATTCAGATTATCGTTGTCAAAGTTATCTCCAAGTAGACTTTGACTGCTAAAATCCTGTGCTGCCATAAATTCAGTACTCCTTCAAAAATTGATAAATCTATCAACAACCCTCACCATATCTATCTCCCCCTCTCCAGAACTTAGGAGAGGGGTCAAAAAGACATGATGAGAGGAGATTTGAAGCAGTAATCCAGTAAATAGCACTCTGTCAACATAATTAAACCCTGGTAGTAAATAGAATTCGGATGGCAATCAACAGCGTTCTATCAACTCTTGAAAACTAATTTTCTCAGAGTGACTTCGCTGAACTTTCATAGCCAACAAGCTATGATTTTTAAAGTTAATAACTGCTTGCGAAGCGCAGGCTACGCAAAAACTCTAGCCATTGTTTTGCGAGCTTCTACTTAATCGGGTGATTCAACAAACAGAACTACAGAACTGTCGTCAAATACGAATAATTTTAATATTTATTAATTAATTAATTAATTTTTACGACAAGGAACACAAGAATTTGCCGAATTTTTGAAGCTGTAAAACAAAATTTTTAGAAATTTTGAAGCATTATAGACAAAGCTTTCTCCAAAATTACTTTGAATCACCTACTAGAAATCCTCTAGAAAAGATTTTTCATCGATTTCCAAATCTATAAAAAACATTCGTTGATCACATGAGGAATTCTCGGAGATGTTAGTCAATATGTTTAGCTTATACCTTAAGTTTATCCTTGTATTTTCAAGTAAAAATCTTACACAATAAGACTTTAAGAGAAAAACACTTACAAAAAACCTAACGGCATTAAAGATTAGCACATTTGACTAGATTTGATTGAATTTGATTGAATTTGATGTATTAGAATTTTAAACTCATTCTTTAACATTCATTAGTTTTATAGATAGTAATCAAAACATTCCCACTAGCATTAGCTCCTAAATTTCTTGTTCTTTCAAGAGGGGTATCACCCTTTAGCCCATAGAGACTATTTTTGTTGCTTTTGTACTAAAAACGAGTTATCAATACCATTACAAGTTAAAGCTAAAATGACCGAGATGTTTTGCTGTCCTGTGTTTCGTTCAGTATGATAAAAACTTATATTTTCTCTGCCCGTAGTATAAAAACAGTAGAAAACACCTATCTTGGAGTAAAATATTCAACAAAATGAACGTTGTTTTTTTGCAACTTTACAAAAAATTTATAAATACTATATGATACCTTTAATTTTGTAGTTAATCTGGCGGTTGAAACCGCAGCTACAAAAACAAAACCCGCCTGCGCGGGTTAAAAATTGATTAGTCCACGCAGGTGGACTTCGCTTGTGTAGTCGCGGTTTCAACCGCCGGATATTTTTAAAACATCCTCTTAGAATGATAATCTTTAATTACCTTTAACCTCTAACCTTTGACCTCTAACCTTTGACCTCTAACCTTTAACCTTAATTAACTTTCTTGCAAAATCTCTTGCAACAAAGGTGCTAATTCTTTATTTAGCCTACCATTACGCACAAATTCAGCATAGGTATCCGCTTCTACTGCTAATAGTTCGTTGCGTAATTGTTCACTAGCAAATGACTTTAAACTGGGATGCTCTTTTTGCAATTGCTCAATTTTGTCTTTGATATTACTCAATTCTCCTTTAATTAAAGCTTCTTGATAACGACAAAATTCTAAATCAAGTCCGGGGCGTTCGTCGTCTACTTCATCTAAATATTTGAGAACTCGTCGCAGAGCATTTTCACGCGCTACTAATTGCATATATTCTTGACGCAAAGGTTGATCGCCGAGCAGGTTTAATTTTTGTAGTAAAGGCTTAACAGTCAATCCTTGCACTAATAAAGTGAATAAAACTACTCCAAATACAGTAGAAATTAAATCTTCTCTTTCACTACCTAAAATAGTGGGAACACTTAATGACAACGCGATCGCAACCGAACCTCGTAGACCTCCCCACCAGAGTATGGTTTGTTGCGGTAAACTAATATCGGAATTAGCAACGCGATTGCTGAAGAAACTTAAAGCGTAGACGGAGATAAATCTTGATGCAACCATACCTACAATGGTAACAGCGATAATTAACAAGTTATCTGCTAAGTTAGCAAATCTGATTTGGTCGCCAATTAATAAGAAAATAATTGAATTAACAAAGAACGATACAAATTCCCAAAATTCGCTGACAATCACCCGTGTACGGGGGTTCATGCCGATTCGGGAACCAAAATTACCTAAAACCAAGCCAGTGGTGACAACAGCAATTACACCAGAACCGCCAAATTCTTCGGCAATTATATAAGTACCATAAGCTGATACTAATGTCAAGGATTGTTCTACTAAAGGTAAATCAAATCTTTGAGTGAGGTAAGAGATACCAAAACCAATTAAACCACCAACTGCAACACCGATACCAACGACGCTAATTAGTTGTAGGATGGCTTGTTGCACTCCTAAATTTGCGGTTCCCAAAGGAAGAGCTACGAGGAAACCAAAAGCCACGACAGCCATTCCGTCGTTGAACAAACTTTCCCCTTCCATTAAAGTCGTGAGACGTTTGTCAACTCCCAATTCACGAAATAATGCAGTTACCGAAACTGGATCTGTCGCTGAAAGACTTGCACCAATTAATAAAGCTGTGGTTAAAGGTAATCCAGCAACTTGATTTAAACCAAAGGCTACCCCAACAATGGAAATTACAACTCCGATTAAAGCATAAAGAGTGATAGGAAAGAAATCTCGTTTCAAATTCGACCATTTTAAATTCCACGCGGCTTCAAATAATAAAGGAGGTAAGAAAATCGCCAGGATTAATTCGGGTGAAAGATTTACTAATCGTACATCAACAAACGCTAAACCCAAACCGGCAATTACTAATAATAAAGTGTAAGGTATTTGGCGAAACCAGCTAAAAACTTGTGGTAAAGTCGCCACGCTTAGTGATACAGATAGTACTAAGAGAAATTGTTTGAGATTTTGTTCGATACCGGCAGTTTCACCCACCGCTGTTTCAATTGTCATAGTCCTCAGTTGTAGATTTTTTTGACATTTGTCACATCCCGATGTTGAACTTTCATTAATTATCAGTTTATGTTTGGCTGTGAATCTTCGCAAACATTTTAGGTCGCGACAATTTATTTTAAGCCGTTGTTAGGCAAATTGTTAGGAAAATTTGTAGGTTAAATATATGCATAAAAAATATGTACAAAAAAGTAAAACATCTGCTGTCTGTCTTGCTTAGCAACAAAGTTCATCCATTTGAATTAAAGGAATTACAAGACATTCTACAGTTAGAATCAACTGTTGATTCTAGCTACCTAATTTTAATTTTTGCTTCTTGTGCGATCGCGACTTTTGGTTTACTCAGTAATAGTACTGCTGTAATTATCGGAGCAATGATTATAGCACCTTTGATGTTACCGATACGGGGTTTGGCATTTGGGGCTTTAGAAGGAAATGTAAAACTGTTCCGCACCGCTTCCCGTGCAGTGAGTTTGGGAAGTGCGATCGCGATCGGTTTGGCTTGGATAATCGGCTTGTTGTCCGGTATTTCTAGTTATGGTAGCGAAATTTTAGCACGTTCTCAACCCAATTTATTAGATTTAGGAATTGCCATAGTTGCTGGAGGTTTGAGTGGTTATGCAAAAGTACAGCCCAAAATTGAAAGTAGTTTAGCCGGTACAGCAATAGCTGTGGCATTAATGCCGCCCTTATGCGTAATTGGACTGGGTTTAGCACAGGCTGATTGGTCTTTGAGTGTAGGTGCAACTTTGCTTTATTTGACTAACCTATTAGGAATTACACTATCATGTATGGTTAGTTTTTTTATTAGTGGTTATACACCAGCCAAACAAGCACGTAAAGCCTTGGGTTGGGTATTTGCATTTACAGGTATACTAGTAATTCCCCTGAGCTTAAGTTTTATATCCTTGGTTCAACAAACTCGTTTGCAAGCCAATATCAAAAAAGCATTCCTAAACAAAACCCTAACTTTTCAAGAAGTACAATTAGTAAAAACTGAAACTAATTGGTTAGTTAATCCTCCAGAAATTCGTTTAACTGTTCGGAGCAAAAAATCTTTGACACCAAAGCAAGTAGGGCTTTTAGAAGATTTTATCAATGAACAGATGAATGCAAAATATCAACTAGTTGTTGAAATTCCCCAGGTAGAAGAAGTAAGGAAGAAAAGTAGTTGACAGTAGACAGTGAACCTTTAACCTCTAACCTTTGACCTTTAACCTTTGACCTTGAACCTTTGACCTTTAACCTTTGACCTTGAACCTTTGACCTTGAACCTTTAACCTTTAATTAACCATTTGCTCATGCAACCGTTGCTTATAAGGTTTATCAGAAGTTTCCACTCCATTGACAACTAAACCCAATACTTGAGCTTGATGTTCCATTAACTGTTCTAAGCTATCACGAACTGAGTTACTAAAACTCATACCTTGTTTAACAACAAATAAGACATTGGGAATTTCAGCAGTCATCAATGAAGTCGCACTTGTCGCACTGACTGGAGCAGTATCCACTAAAACATAGTCGTACTCAGCGCGAGATTCGGCACTTGCTAATGTTTGTTGAAAGCGTCCTTGAGATACCATCTTGACAATTTTGCCACTTTGTGGTGCTGTAGGCAATAAATCTAAATTGGGTTCTATAGGAATAACCCGATTTGTGCTGTCTAATTCCTGAGTATAACTTAAGCTTTGGGTTAATTCTGCTCGGATAAAATCTCCATCAACTATCAGTACTCGGAAACCTAAATCTACTAATGCTTTTGCTAACCCTAAAGTTACAGTTGTTTTACCTTCACCTTCCATTGCACTGGTAATTAATAGATGACGATTATCTAAATGTTGCAAACTAATTGCTGAAGCCAAACGTTGAAATTTTACCTGTTTATCATCATCTAAATCCCAGGTTAATTCTCCACCTTTGAACTGAGGGATAGAAACAACTATGGGGAATTTCATATCTTTTAAATCTTGAGGACTTAACAGTGGATTGCGTCTTTCTAGAAGTAAGATTAAAGCAATACTACCAATTATTCCTGCGACAGCAGCATTTAAACCCATCAATGATTTTTTGGGAGAAATCGGCTTATTTCCAACGCGGGGTGAATCTAATATTTCGACATTGGGATAAACATCAAAAACATCGATATTAGTTTGTTGTACTTGAGCAACTAAACCTTTATAAACACCTTCAGCGACATCAACATTACGCTGTAATTCTGCTAATCTTGCTTGTTGAGCAGGGATAAAATCTAAGTTTGCTTTCAGTTGATTGATTTGACTTTGTATCTGTTGAGCGCGGTTTTGTTGACCAGAAGCCTCAGTTTCTGCCAAAATTAATTGTTGAATTAAACCGGCGCGTCCTTGTCCTTCAGTACTCACTGTAGTATCGATTGAGGTTCCCGCAGCAGTTTGATTAATTTGAGTTTGTACCTGATTTAATAATACTTGCTGTTGTTGAAAAAGTTCTCGAACTACAGGATGATCATCAGTATACTTAGCACGTTCGCGGGCTAAATCGGCTTTTATTTGTGATAGTTTTTCTTGGATAAATTGATAGTCTTTATTTTCACCTAAACTTAAAGAACGAATTGCTTGAGTTGGTGACATTCCTAAACGAGTTGATAAAGTATTAACGCGATTTTGGTTGTATTCTGCTAGGGATAATGCTTCTAATTGAGCTTTAGTTAAACCATCAATGGTAGTAACAATTGCTTTTGTTTGTTCGGGAGCATCTACTAATTCGCTAGACTGCTTAAATTGCGCTAAAGTCTTTTGTGCTAATAATAAATTATTTTGAGCATCTTCTAATTCTACTGCACTAAATTGCCTTTTTGATAAACGGTTTTGTTGACGGAGTTCTTTGAGTCGCTCTTGATATAATTTGAGCAGATTACTTGTCCGTAATTTTGCTAGTTCTGGTGATAAACTTTTAGTATTTACGGTAAGAATGCGGGAATTTTCATCGATAGAAACTTGAAATAGAGACTTATAACCAGGTAGGTTAAAATCATTTTTTAAGGGGTCTACACTAAGTACCTTTTCCATCAAAGTGTCGCTGGTTAAAATACTTTTCTGTATTTCTAATTGGCCGTTTCCAGGTGCATAAATACTAGAATCACCTTTTCTTAAAGAACCCAAAATACCTAAACTAGCATCCAAATTGCCATTTGTTCCCGGAATTGTTAATTGTGCTGCTGCATTCCACACACGAGGAGTAGTTGCAGCAACGTAAGTAGTTATCCCTAAAATTAAGATGTTCCAAAGTATTACCGGCTTCCAGTGTCTAATCGCGATCGCAGCTATTTTATTCATAAAATTTAATCCAAAGTTATTATTTAAATCGGTAATGGGTAATAGGTAATGAGTAATCGGTAATGGGTAATTGGTAATGGGTAATTGTTAACTGATAACTGATAACTGGTAACTGTCAACTGTCAACTGTCAACTGTCAACTGTCAACTCCGCCCATTCAGTAATATTTGGCTGTTGCTGTTGTACTTCAGATAAAATCGCTCCTAACCAAATAAAGAAGAACCAAAAATAAATCGCCATCCAAGTTAAATTAGTGGCATGAAGTAGTAAATATAAAGCTATTAAACAACCAAAGGCACGCTGACAAACTAAGTTTCCTTGAATAGCAGGTTTCCAAAAACTGCATAAAGTTGAAACAAGGGCAATGATAAAAAAAATAAAACCGAAAATTCCGTGTATATAAAGCACTTGTGCATAGGAAGAAAATGTTCCTAATGGTAGTACAAAAGCGCCATTTCCCCAACTTGCGGTTTTTTCCATAAATCCCCATCCCACCCACGGTGATTCTTTCCAGGCATCGATAGTTGCATTAACAATAAATTCTCTGTCTTTTGATGAGTCAGCACGAGCGCTATTAAAAGTTTCTAAAGGTAAAGCGATAAAATCTTTTATACTTAAACTTAATGTAGCAGCAAATAAAGAAGTCAGAGATACTACCCATAAATAAGCTTGTCTAGCCAATCCGCTACGAAAACAGTATATAATTACCCAAACTAAAGGAAAACATATCCAAGCCAAACGACTTTGAGAAATTATTAAACCCACAAAACTACCAGTTAAAGCTAATTTCCGCAAGCGTTGGTTAGATTCGCTCAAGCACATAAAGAAACATAAAAGACCACAAACCCCTAAAATAGGAGGGTCAGCTGTATAAAGGTCTGTTCTTGGTAAAGGAATACCGAAAAATGGTTGAATTTCAGCAAACTTAACCATTAAACTAGTTTTCTCTCCTGGGATTAAACGGGCTAAAGGTGGTAAATAATGTTCTTGTGGGCCGAGAATAAAGAGTATTAGTAGTTGAATTGTTAAAAGTATTAAATAGCTAGCTGACATCCAGGATACAGCCCGCACAATGGTTTGTACCCGAATGCGATACCAAAAAGGTAAAGTCATGCAGGCAAAAATCATAAAATAGCCTTTAAATAAAGTAAAGAATGTAGCTGCTGTTTTTAATATTTCAAAGCGGATTGTTTCTAATCCGATTATATTTGTCCAAAATGCAGCTAAAGTCATTCCTAACCATGCCCAATTACAAATAGGTAAAGATTGTTTAATTAGTTTATCTAGTTTGAATCCAGCGATGAGTAAAAATGCGCTAACAACCGGATAAATAATCGTTTGCAACCCCAATATCCACCAAAGTGGTGTCAGCATAATTGTCCAGTAAATAACTTTTTCGGCTATTGAGTCGAATTTTATCTGAGGTTTACTAATAGAATTAAATGCCAACATTTTATTAGATAATTGGTAATTGGTAATTGGTAATTGGTAATGGGTAATGGGTAATGGGTAATGGGTAATGGGTAATTGGTAATTGGTAATTGGTAATTGTCGCGTTGCCTATAACCTTTAACCTTTAACCTTTAACCTATAACCTTTAACCTATAACCTTTAACCTATTTTTAATACCTGTAAATACTTTTCGGTACAAATTTCTAATTTAAATTGATTTAGCCATTGTGCATCTACTTGTTTGGTATTGCCGGAAAGTACGCTTAAAATAGCTTCAGCCATTGCTTTTGCATCGCCAACTGGGGTTAATTCTCCATATTTACCATTCTTCAAAATCTCACTCGGGCCACTTTCGCAATTTGTCGATACTACTGGGGTTCCCACTGCTAAAGCTTCTGCAATTACGTTTCCAAAGCCTTCCCAGGCGGAAGATAAAACGAAAACTGCACTATTAGCCATATAAGCATAAGGATTATCCACGAAACCCAGCATGGCAACATCTGCTTCCAATCCTAATTGATTAATTAAATTATTTAAATTCTCTTTTTCTGGTCCCTCTCCTAATATAACTAAACGACACTGACGTATTTGCCGCACTTGAGTAAATGCACGTAGTAAAGTTGGATAATCTTTCTGTGGATGTAACCTTCCTACTGCTAGAATTACTGGCGGTTCTCCCTGTTGAAACCACGGATGTTTAACTGACTCTTGTGCTTTGACAAACACTTCCGGGGTAATAACTGGATTGTAGATTAAATTGATGCGTTCGGGGGGTAAGTTAGTCACTTTGGCTAAATCTGCTGCAACTCCCTCAGACACACTGACAATTCCATCAGCCCAAGGGTAAAGAAATCTGGCTGCTAATGGTGTTAAACGTGTGGAAAGTTGAGGAATCCGTTTTGCTTCTAAAGACAGATGATTGTGTTCTGATACTACTATCCTTGTTGATACTCTAGCAATGCGTTTTGCTAGTAAAGCTATTTCACAAGGATAATGTAAAGCTGCGAGCATCGTTGCTGGATTTTCTTGCTGCAAATATTTTACTAATTTAGGCAGAATACTCAACTTTGACTGCGCTTTTAAATCTACAAGTCGAATTTCTGGGGGTAATTGTTCTAATAAAGAGCCTACTGCTTTTACTAGTACCATATCAACTTTTAGCCCTTGTTCTACAAAACCGCGAGCTAAATTGAGCAATACTCGTTCCGCACCACC
>JBHJOU010001002.1:0-5149 GCA_050329355.1 Rivularia sp. (in: cyanobacteria) | reverse complement strand
AAGTGTAAAAACAATCCTAAATTAACAACAGCCCCTCGTACCGAAAAAATACAAATCGCCGCCCAAAAAGGAAATCTTTTTAAACGAATTGGAGGTAAAGAATAAACTGTACCAATTGTCAAACTAATAGCGACCATTGCAAATAAAAAAGGTCCGAGCAACCAAGATAAACCCAGCGCCAAAACACCCGTAATAATTACAATAATCTCTCCGGTGCGTTGCGTAAACTCTCCAGAAGCAACAGGTAAATGAGGCTTATTAATTTTATCTATTTCGACATCTTGTAATTGATTAAGTCCCACAATATAGACATTTCCTGATAAACAACCCACCCAAGCCCCTAAAAGAGAAAGTAGGGAATAATAATTTGGAAATGGAAAATCACTATTAGTCAAAGCAACAGCAATCACATACACTCCCAAAACACTCAAACTCGTACCATAAATTGTATGCGGACGAGAAAACTTCCAAAAAGCATACAACCAACTACTTTGCAACCCCGTTTGTGAAACTTGACTCATAATAATTTTGGATTTTAGATTTTAGATTTTAGATTGAAGATGAAAAGTTAAGAATTTATTTTCCCCCCATCTCCTTGTCCCCTTGTCTCCCCATCCTCCTTACCCCTTACTCCCGGTTAGCAAACCAAATTTAATCAAACCACGTTCGTAACCGCGACTCATTAAACCCAATGACATAGCACCTTGAATTGTTTTCCAGCCAGCAAATAATAAACCGAAAAATGCTTTGGGAGTAAACGCCGAATCAATAACTATATTCCAAAAAGGTGCTACAGCTTGCGACCAATCCGCAGTACGAATATTGTGTAAAGGTAGTAGACGGGCAATTGCTTCATATTCGGGTAATGAAATCACATAAGGTAAGCAATAAACCTCATAAATCTGCTCTAAATGCCTCTTTTCTTCTGCGGTTAAAGGTGATTCCTCCGTGGGACGATGACACCAAGTCACTAAAATCAACTTTCCTCCCGGCTTGAGTACCCGATAACATTCTTGCAGAAATTTGTTTTTATCTGGCATATGTTCGCCACTTTCCAAAGACCAAACTAAATCAAAACTGTTGTCCTCGAAAGGCATATTTAAGGCATCTGCAACTTGAAAATTGGTTCTAGCTTGTAAACCAAATTCCACAGCCCTTTCACAAGCTCTCCGTGCCTGTACTGGACTCAAAGTAATACCAGTTGCCGCAGCGTTAAATTTTTGCGCCAAATACAAAGAACTTCCACCGATACCACAACCGACATCTAAAATATTCTCAGCTTGTTGCACCTGAGCCCATTGCAGCAATTCCTCAATTAAGTCAATTTGTGCCTGACGACGATTTTTTTGCTCTTTACCATCTGCACCATAATAACCGTGATGCATATGTTCCCCCCATATCTCTTCCCAAAGACCGGAGGAAGCATCATAAAACTGTTGAATTTGCTCGCTTAGTGTTGCACTCATGAATTAAGTAATGTGTGATGACTATTGCACAATCTAAAATACATATATTGGTAGGCTACCATGTGTATTTTTAATTAAGTCAAATTAATTAAATAAAACTGTTTTGTTTAGGGATGATAAACACTCCATCTGCAATAAGATGGAATAATCCAGGATACCTAACTTGGAAATTTTAAATCTAAAATCCTAAATCTACAGTCTGTAGGTCTTTTTTTTTAGAAGAGGAATAAACTTATCACGTTTGGCTTTCCATTCTGAAAACATTCATCAAGCAATAATTGCCTAGGTTTACCTAGCTTTCATATAGCAGGATAGGAAAATCTAAAATCTAAAATCTAAAATCCAAAATCGATATGACCGTCTCTCAAAAAATTTGTATTGGTTTTTTGGCAGTAATCTCTGTAGGAACAATCCTACTAATGATGCCTTTTTCTACAACTACTGGTACGTGGAATGACCCAATAGTGGCTTTATTTACGGCAACTTCAGCCGTTTGCGTCACGGGTTTAGCTGTAGTTGATACTGGTACTGATTTTTCCTTCTGGGGTCAGTTGTGCATTCTGTTACTTGCACAAGTGGGTGGATTGGGTTACATGACATTTACAACCTTTTTAATCATGTTGACTGGACGTAGATTTAATTTAAGGCATAAAATTGCTATTCAACAATCCTTAGATAGACGAGAAATGCAGGGTAGCGGTCAAATCATTCGTTCAATTATCGCCACAACCTTGTTTTTTGAAATTACGGGAATATTTTTATTGTTGTTAGTTTTTGTCCCAGATTTTGGATGGGATAAAGGAATGTGGTTGGCAATTTTTCACAGCGTTAGTGCTTGGAATAATGCAGGTTTTAGCTTATTTTCTGATAGTTTAATTGCATATCAATCATCAGCCATATTAGTATTAACTATTTCCGGTTTAATTATCTTTGGCGGTATTGGATATCAAGTAATCTTAGAAATGTTTTTCTGGTTCAGCTCTCGCTTTCGCAAAACACCGCGTCATATTGTACTATCCCTTGACTATAAAGTTGCCACCAGTACAACAATATTTTTACTACTTTTAGGTACGATAGCGTTTTTTTTCGTAGAGATAAAAAATATCAAAACTGTGGGAGATTTCAATTTTCGCAGTCAATTACTAGCAGCTTTATTTCAATCTGTGACTACCAGAACTGCTGGTTTTAATAGTATAGATATTGGTAGTATGACAACTACAGGACTATTTATTACCATTGCGTTCATGTTTATTGGAGCAAGTCCTGGAGGTACTGGAGGAGGCATGAAAACCACAACTCTTAGAGTATTTAGTAGTTCAACCAAATCAATTCTTCAAGGCAAAGAAGAAGTTTTGCTCTACGAACGTCGAATTGCTGTATCTTTAATTTTAAAAGCTATTGGCGTTGTAGTTGGTTCTGTTACCGCTGTGATTATCTCCACTATTTTAATATCGATTACAGACCCGAAATTTGACTTCATCCAAATCTTATTTGAAGTAGTTTCAGCTTATGCAACTGTCGGACTTTCTACAGGCATAACCAGCAATATCTCTATCTGGGGTAAGTTGATATTAATTCTAACTATGTATATGGGCAGAGTTGGTGTTTTATTATTGATGTCGGCTGTACTTGGTGACCCCAAACCTACTAGAATTCATTATCCTGAAGAAAATTTACTTGTGGGATAATGTTTGATAAAAATTGATTAGTTAATAGTTTTTATCATAGATCATAATTGAGATAGTTATCGATGAAATTCGTCTCTAAATGCCAACTATGAACAATAGATATTTCTAATTTATTTTAATTTGATGAGTTAAATAGACAGAAATAAAATTAAAATTAGATAAGTATATTCAATATAGATTCAATTAACCTGAAATGGTAAGATAAGCGCAATCGGGAATAAAAATTATTTGGATTTATTCATTGATTTTTGACCGATTTTGGAACCTAGGCAAAGACAGCAATAATTAAGGATAATAAACTGTGAATCTGTCGTCATTAGGGTTTTTTCGCAACTTAAATAAAACTAATCAGCAATTTGCTGTAATTGGTTTAGGACGCTTTGGCCGTTCTGTTTGCTCAACTTTACACAAGTTAGGTTATGAAGTATTAGCAACAGACGTTGATGAAAAACGGGTATCCCAAGCCTTAACAGAAGAAATAACTGGTCATGCTTTACAACTAGATTCAACAGAACCAGCTGCACTTAAAGAAGCAGGTATTCTGGAGTTTGATACCGTAATTGTCGCAATTGGTAATTATGTTCAAGAAAGTATTATTACGACTTTAAATGTTAAAGAAGGTGGTGTACCAAATGTAGTCGCTAAAGCTTCTAGCGAAGTTCACTGTAAATTATTACGAAAAGTTGGTGCGGATAGAGTTGTTTTCCCTGAACATGAAGCTGGCTGTGCTTTAGCTCAACGACTAACTAGACCAGCGATATTAGATACATTTGACCTCGACCCCGAAAACAGTATTGTTGAAATAACCATCCCTAAAGAATTTGACGGTAAAACTGTTGCAGAATTGCAACTTCGCAACCGTTATGGTTTAAACGTCATAGCTATAAGTAATAACAGTAATGGTGGCAAATTTATTATTAATCCAGACCCCAATAAGCGTCTGTCCAAGGGTTCTGCAATGGTGGTGATTGGTCGCAATAAAGATATAGACCGTTTACCTATTTAAAAGTTAACAGTTAACAGTTAACAGTTAACTGATAACTGATAACTGATAACTGATTTTACAAATCTGGGGGCAAAATCACGTTATCGATGACGTGAATCACACCATTACTGGCTTTGATGTCAGGTTGAACCACGGTAGCATCATTGACCTGTACTCCTGTAGCAGGGTCAACTTTAACGCTAATTGGTCCACCTTCAACGCTTTTAACTTGACCAGATTTTAAATCGGTGGAAAGTACCTGACCTGGTACTACATGATAAGTCAATATCTTGACCAATACTTCTTTGTTTTCTGGCTTTAATAAATCTTGTACAGCATCTTGTGGTAACTTCGCAAATGCTGCATCACTAGGAGCAAAAACTGTAAAAGGTCCTTGTCCTCTCAAGGTATCTTCCAATCCTGCTGCTTTCAAAGCCTGAGTTAGCACACTAAACGAAGGATTTGACTGCGCTATGGTAATGATGTCCTGATTCTCAGTTCCTGTGGTTGGTTGAGTTGGTTCGGTTTCTGCACCCGGTACTGTTGGAGGTAACCCAGGTGTAGTTTCCGGTATTGGCGCTGGCAGTGGTGTTGGTGCTGGGACGCTTGGAGGTGTTCTATCTGGACAAGCTGCGCGGTTATAAGGACACTCATCTAAAATGCTCGGTCTAGGGTTGAGCGCTCCACCGCTTTGCGTCAACAAGGTTTTACTCGGTTTACTGCTCTTTTGTGTCTCTATAGCTGCTTGATTATCGTTAGTTCCACTACTTAGGGCAACTGTTCGACTGCGGTTATAAGGAGCCTCTGTGAAAACACTAGGACTCGGATTGAGTGCATTGTTTGCTCTGACTGGCAAACCCATCAGTAAAGAAACGCCCGTCACTCCCACAATGCCAGTTAATTTACTCAGCAAGTTGCTGTAATAGTATACCTTCATGTTGATTTCTCTGGCTTTTATTCCACACTTTACATTAAAGACTTATAACATTTTATTAGGCAAAAAATCTAAC
>JBHJOU010000255.1:0-20603 GCA_050329355.1 Rivularia sp. (in: cyanobacteria) | reverse complement strand
TGTAAAGAATGATTTTGATATATAGTATTAGAATTAACTGAATTAAACCGCTCAAACATCCACACTCATAAACATAAAAGTCCGCCCAAAACTGTCAAAAAAAGGCATATTCCCAACAGTTTATCCAAAGGAATTTCTACAACTCCTTGTAAAAGTACTTCCCGTAAAGCTGAGACTAAAGAAACTTCTACTGCTGCACCAATTGAAATTCGTTGTTCTTGTAGATAAACAATTAAAAGTCGAAATAATTCAACTAAAATCAAGAGAAATAAAATATCAGAAGTAATTGCTTGAAAGTTCAGCGGTTCGAGCAAGGAAAGAAACATTTCTCCTAAACGAATTAACATCACGCAAAATAAACCAATACATAGCGAGATGATAATAAAATTTTGGAATATTTCCAAATTACGAACAATAGTATCTCGGTGTAATAGAGATTGCCATTTTTTGTTCAATAAATGATTAGTTTCCATAATTAAATTAGATAAAATTAGTCAAACCAAATCAGTCAAGCCAAAAATACAAATCGAGTTTCTATTTGCTCCCAGATAGATTAGAGCTAGAAACCCGATTTATTTTAAACTATTTGCAGAAGAGAATTAGCCAATGTTTACTTTGACTACTTTATTTTTCTCTTCTTCTGCTTTGGGTATATTCAGATGTAATATACCATCTTTATATTCTCACTTAAAGGTTGTGCTAAATAAGCATCAATTAATAAATCATTGTGAGGAATTTTAACCCATTTAGTATTAATTTCAATTTTTTTCATTGCTTACCTCTGGTTTTATGTTATTTACTAAATTACTAAATTACTAAATTACTAATTATTATTCCCTTGACGACAGAAGATTATCGATTTGAGTAAATAGGGAGTAGGGAACACGGAATAATCAACTATATCGGTAATCTTGGAGAATTTTGGGAGTAATTGCGTTAACACAAACTGAATTGAAGCCGATAATTGCGAATAGATTATCTAATTTGAGTAATATTGTTAGACAACCTATTTCTTATTGCTAAAACTTTATTGTAAAACCTTCGATAAAATACCTGCTATCTCAGTTCCACCTTTCTGCTGGACAAAATTAAGAATAATCGGAAAGAACTTTGTTACCATATCCCCATTCATTCCCAACTGTGAAAAGCCACCAGCCAAACTCATCAAATTTCCTAAAGCAGCGCCTTGATTACCCCCCATCATCCCAGCAGCCATACCACCTAAAGCACCCATCATACCACCACCAGATTCATTAGGTGCAGCACCTAAAAGTGTATCTAAACCAGGAATAACCGATGCAACCTTCGCGAATTCTCCACCTCCAAGTTTATCTTGAGCAAGCTTTAAAATTAATCCAGCCCCTCCTTTCGCTTGCTCTTCCTGTACCCCTAAATTGCTAACGAGTTGTTCAACGAGTTCCATAATTTAACTCCTATTTAAGGATTCCTTAACGGTTTCCCATTACACGAGTTTATTTACCCATCAATTATCCCTGCCGTCAAGGTGGGGGGTTCATTTCATTCAATTTAAATGTTTGTAGTTGGGATGCGCGCCCTTAATTTGAGCGATAAATCGCAACTACGAACCCCTTGGGATAATTGAGATATATAGAGGTGCGTTGAAAACAAAACAACAACGCACTTGCAGAATGCAAAACTTAAAACCAACCTTTTTTATTGGTCACATAGATCTGAACAAATTGTTTATCCGATTTTGTTAAATATATAATTCCCTCGATAATACTAACAATAGCCATAAAAAAACCACCAATACCGAAACCAAATATAGTTAAAAGAAGCATGATAGCGCCTTCTTTGTTATAGCCTAATATAAATTTATGTATACCCAAAGTTCCTAACAGAATTGCAATAATTCCAGCAGGTATTTTTTTATCCGCGTTTGCTAAATTAAAAGTTCCAGTTTTAACTGAACTTGTTGTTTTTGGCGGTGGAATTGAATCTTCTGAGAATGAAGAAGATGTAGATGATTGAGAAACAAATTCTAGTTTTTTATCCTTCAAAGTTTCTAAATCAATAGGTTTGTTCAAAATTTCATCCAATTCATCAGTTAATTCTCCAGTTCTTGTCCAGAGTGCAGAAACTACTATATCAAATTCATATAAGCCATACTTAGGTACTTCCGGAAATTCACTTGCCATTAATTTACCAAGAGGTTCATTTGCTGCTATGCCCGTCAGCGATCCAAGTCCTATAAAAACAGCGTCAGCTACACTTGAACGGTTAACTTTTTTTCCTAAACATTCGAGCGAATGCTCATAGTAAAGCATAACTTTCTTAATTAATTCTGTTAAATAGAGACATACTTGGCTATCAGGAGAACGTTCAAACTTTTGAACTGCTAATTTAGCTGTTCCTAAAATAGGCGGTAAGTCGTTATAACTAATACCTATAGATGTTCTAGCTTTTAAATTCATAAACTGTTCTAAAACATCTTGTGCTAAGTTAGTTCGCAGTTGCTTTTTATTAGTATTACTTTCCTCAAGGGTAAAAATTTGGTCTTGCCTATTTTGTCCAGCAAGTTCAAATTCATGGTTCCAAGCTGGAAATTCTTCACCTAAACATTTACCGTATATTTTAACTTTTTCAATGAATGCAGTTTCCAAATTTGTAATTCCCTTACGAACAAACATAACTAAAGTTTGTTGGTCTGGTACTTGGTCGGATTCCAGCATTATTTGCAAACAATTATTCTTAAATGCAACTTTAGCAGTAATACCTTTGGGCTGGAGAGATTTATTCATTAAAGCAGCAATAGCTTTTGGATCGCCTTGCTTGGCAAGTTGCAAAAGATTGGGTGGTGCATTAGTCATAGCTGTCTTCGTAAAAAGTAATAAACTTCATATCTTAGAGTTCCCAAATTAAGCTGACTAATTACACTATTTACATAATTTTATTTCTATACTCTTGTCTGTCATATAAATTTGCTTCACGCTAAAGCGATAACATACCTTAATAAATACAATTTTGATATACAAGCATCAAAACAACTTGAGTTAATAAGTATTTGTACCAATAAGATATTTTGAGAAATCTTCCAAATTGTTATAATGAAACAAGTTAATACTGCTTTCTCTTCTATATTTTCGTCTTAATTTATTAGTTTTATCATTGAAATCCTTTCTTTTGCCTGCAATTATACTGAAATGAATTCTAAATGTATCAAGTTTATAAAATTCTTTAGAAAGCTCTCTATCTGGATTTTTAAGTTTCTCAAAACTTTCAGATAGTGCGCTATAGTTTCCCTCTATCCATTCACGCCAATTATTAATCTGAGTTTCTCCTTTTCTAATTACTTCACCAAATTCTCCATTCCTATTAGTTATTCTACCGTTTACATTTTCTAGTTCTACAAAAATAAATTCATAGCCACCAGAATTTTTACCAATTATTAAAAAATCTACTCTATAACTATTCCCTAACTCAAATTCAGGAAAAATATAAGCTCCGTGATGCCCAAAATCATAACCACCTTTCTTAAGAATAGAGCCAATTATGAAATGTGCTTGTTCATTATTTATGAAATTTATTATCTCTCTTTCTTTAGTCGATTCTTTATTTATAAGCAATGAAAATTGATTAATCAAACTCTCTATTTTATTTTTTTCTTGAAGTTCTCCAACATCTAAATAATTGTTTGGAAAAAGACTAAAGAAATGGTGGCGGAATACTTTAGGGTATTCTAATATACTTTTGCTCGTCGTATGAGACAGTATATTTGAAAAGTTTTCTGATGACTCCATTTTTTTGATTCTAATCCATTCTTGTGTTTCTTGATCAGTTAATATGTTGTAATCTCGATTTGATATATTCATTTTTCATCATCTATTAACTATTTATTACATGATAGGATAAACAACGCAGTATCAATAACAGTATTATTGCGTATAGTGTGTTCTTGCCCAACACACCCCATCAATATCTATAAACCCTCTCCATCTTCAATTTCTCCACCTCCAACCTCAATCTTTGATTTTCTTGCTTAACCAACTCAACTTCACTCTTTTTATTCAAAGCTTGATTAATTGCTAACTTCCGCATATCCAAGGAAAACCAGCGTTGATAAGTTTGAGTATGCACTTGTACGCTATGTCCTAAATTATCTGCTGCGGCTTTGATGGGAATTCCCAAAATATGCGCCCGAATTGCCCAAGCATGACGTAAATCGTAGGGTTTGAAGTCTAATCCGATTTTACGAAACCACCAACTAATTCGCTGTATTAATGCCGTTATTTGTGCATGATTATTTTGATCTTTTTGATTAATTGCATCTACTAACATCTTTATATATTCGGGATTTCGTAAATCAAAATCTACAATCCATTGTTTGTATAAAGGCAATACAGTTCGCTCCCCAGTTTTACAATCTTGATCAACCTTCCATGTCATATCTGTATTATCATCACTCAACCACCAATCAATATGAGGATTAATAAAAAGCTCTCGTGGACGTAAACCAAAAACTGCTAACATTCCATATGTCCAACGCCATAATTGCCAGCTATCTTGAACATTTTTATTAACTTGTTTACCTCGAATATGCAGGTAATCTACAAATTTAATAAACCCCGTAGATATCTCTACATCTGTCGGTATCTTCCGGGGATTATGTGCAGGCATTTTAGAATATTTCGATAAATCAATCTTGATTTTGAATGTTGTACAAAATGCCGATATTGCTCTTGCAGCGTTATATTTTGCCCATTCTTTGTTGATTTTTTCAATTGAATTGACTAAATTTTCAGCCGTTGCTAAGTCTTGTGGATTAGTAAATCTCTTGGTTCGAGTCAAGTAATAATAAAAAGTATGCTCGCTTTTTGTGGTGCGTTTATGGGTTTTAAAATATTCCTCTTCAAATTTTTTCAATAATTCACCAATGGGTTGAAAATCTTTTTTAATTGCTTCATTCCCTAAATATTTATCATTCCAGACAAAAGTTTTTCGAGCAATTAACTTTCCTAATTCATCAGCTTCCTCCTCCGCTGTTTTTAAACCATCTAAATTTCCCGGAATATTCAAACTAATATTATATTGCTTTCTCCCAGTTCCCTTTATATCCTTGTCTCCCGGTTTAATTGGTAATGTCGCTCGTAATTGTAAACTTCCATTAGATTCCCGAATTGTGACTTTTTTCTTGGCTGATTTTAGTCGTTGATTTACTTTTTCTAATTCTGACAATATATTTTCTTTCATATTAATCTTTCTATATCCGGTTAGTTTGAAGTTTAATCCTGAAAACGCATTTTTATTAAAATAGTAAACAATATCGAATTAAAAATCTGTTAACCATGGACAATATTTGAGAATTTAACTTCTTTGTAACAAAGGAAATAAAACTGATTTAAATAAATCCATGAAAAGAATTACTCCGGTCCTTATCACGTTAACGAGGTGCATTTGAAGTCCTTTGTATTAGATGATTTCAAGATTTTATCTCAACCGCTTGACTATCTGTTGACTAAATAAAATAAATAATTTCGGATGAAACAATCTTAAACATTAAATCATGATAGAAAATCTATTTACTAATTATTTACTAATTAAATATTGTCAGCAAAATTCCAAATACAATTTATTCATAAATTGAATAAAAATGTTTATCAGTTATCAGTTATCAGTTGATCAATAGTAGGGGGTCTAATACAAGTAATGCCTATGCGTTGCCAGTTTTGAGTTGGGGTCTGAATCCCCATCTCAAAACACCCCTACTGCCCACTGCCGCAAGCATTGTTGCCTTCTTCAATTATTTATTACCATATAAAGGTATCTGTATTTACAAAATTAAAACCTCTTAAATAAAAAAACGTTGAACATAATATCCACCTATATATTCAACGATTAAAAAAAAACCAAGTATAGGAAATTATTTACTAGCTTTAGTGATTAATCGTAATCTAGTATTTTCAATTTTTAATTGGGTAATTTCCTCACGTAACTTGCCTATTTCATCTTGAAGTATTTCTAATTCATTTGAAGCTGCAAATGCTTGAGTAAAAGCTTTAATTCTATTCTCAAAACCAAACCATCTTTGATAAACTTTAGTATGCATTTCTACAGAATGTCCTAAATTATCTGCTGCTGCTTTAATTGGTACTCCTTGTAAATGCGCTCTAATAGCACAAGCATGTCTAAGGTCATAAGGTTTAAATCCAAAGCGATATCGAATAAAGCAATGTCCGATGTTGCTAACTTTGCTTTCTAAATTGTTAATTGTTTTAATGTCTAAAGTATAAGCTTTTAATAATCCAATATTTTCCGAATTTTTTAAATCAAAAAGTTCAATCCATTCAGGTACAAACGGAAAAATTTCTCTGTATCCAGTTTTATTTGATTCATGTACTTTAAAAGTATTGTGTTTATTTTCAGATGACATTAACCAGCCTAAATCTGGTTGATTAATAATCTCTCTAGGACGTAATCCATAAATAGCAAGTAATGCATAAATTATTTTTATTCTTCTACAGCAGTCAAAGGTCATTTTATTGAGTGATTTAGCATTCTCAGTAAATTCTGCAAAAGTATTAAAATTACTAACAATTGCTTCGTCAGCAGGAATATTTCTTTCTTTTCTGACTACCTTTAATGATAGTTCTTTAAAACTTACTTCAATTTTTAAAATAGTACTAATAATTGAAGCAAGTTTGATAAATTCTTGTCGCATTGCAGGACTATCAACTTTTGCGATAATTTGTTTAAGATTATGTTCGTTAATAACATCATCGCTTAAAAAGTATTTTTTAAACTTATTTTTGTATTTATTAAAAGTACCCTGACTTTTCATTGTTCGCTTTCTTGTTTCAAAATATTTTTTTTCAAATATTTCATAAAACTCTCTAAAGGTAATTCCCTTATCTTTAGTAGCCCTAACACCTAAATATTTATCATTCCAAGTAAAAGTTTGACGAGCAATTAGTTTACCCAACTCATAAGCTTCTTCTTCAGCAGTTTTTAATCCATCAAAATTAGCAGGAATTCCTAAAGATATTTTGTACTGTTTTTTATTTTTACGTTGTTTGTGAATATCACCAGGTTTGAGGGGAAGTGTAGCTCTTAACTGTATAGCTCCGTTTGTGGCTTCCAAGCTAACTTTAGTCTTGCTAGATTTCAAGCGTTGATTGATTTCGGCTATTTCTTGCTCAAGCTTCATGTTGAAGTGTTTTTCAGTTTCATCTGTTATCTTTTTTCTTCCGATATAAGAGCCATCAGAAGTGGTAGGAGCCTCAAAATCACTAAAAACCTCACCCTGTATGTCTTTCATCTTATTGACTAATTTTTGACTAAAATAAACTGTTCATAATAAACATCTCAACTAAATCAAAATGCTCATTTTAAACAGTTTATGAGTAATCATGTTGTCAATTCAATCAAATACTTATCACGGTTATGATGGCTTCGCTATCTTCGCTCGTGATATGGATTTAGCAATCAACAATCCTTCTTGGAAATTAATCGGAACACCTTGGAAGAAAGCAAAAGCAAACGCTACTGTTAAAGCTGCTGCTTAAGGATTAGGAATCGGTCGGGGGAAAGATTCCCCCTATTTCTTAATTTATCTTCCCGCACCACTAACTTTTATTTACTAACAACGAACCTAATCGGTAAGTTTGGAGACACATAATGCCACAGAATCCCGAAAAAATTCAAGACCACGTAGAGCTATTTCACCAACCAGAATATCAAGAACTTTTCGAGAACAAGAAAAAGTTTGAAGGTGGACACGACCCCGAAGAAGTCAAGAAAGTTGCAGAATGGACTAAATCTTGGGAATACCGCGAAAAGAACTTCGCTCGTGAAGCTTTAACGGTTAACCCTGCTAAAGGTTGTCAACCCTTGGGAGCAATTTACGCTGCTGTTGGTTTTGAAGGTACTTTACCTTTTGTGCAAGGTACCTATGGTTGATTCACAAGTCTAATATGTCGTAAACTGTTCCCTGTAAACAATCTTATTCTACTAATTGTTTAACTAAAACATTTCACAAATTAGTAAATATTTAGTCAATGAAACAAGACATACAGGGTCACGTTTTTAATGATTTCGATCCACCTGCTACAACAGATGGTAGCTATAGGGGGGTAAAACATCATAGTGATGAAACTAATAAACACTATCAAATGAAACTAGAAGCTAAACTAGTACAAATCAATCAACGATTAAAGGATGGCAAGACTAAAGTTAGTTTAGAGATAACTGGCAACGCTATTCAGCTACGAGCAACCTTACCCATTAAGCCAGACGATACTAGTGCTAATGGTAAAAACACTAAGCAATATAAAATTAGCTTAGGAATACCTGCTAATTTTGATGGTTTAAAGACTGCTGAGGAAGAAGCTTATGAACTAGGTAGACTCATAGCTAGAAAAATTTTTGTTTGGAATGATAAGTACTTAGGTAGTCAAGCAACAAAAAATCAAAATATTACTTTTAGGGAATTCTATCATCAATTAGAAAGTAGATATTTTGAAAAAAGAAAAAGGAATATGAAAAGTGAGCATTCGTTTCATAGTCTTAGGTATTCATTTCATAAAACTTTAATCAATGATGAAATCATAAATTCAGAAAATTTAAGAAAAAGTATACTTTCAGTTGATGAACCATATACACGCAATAAAACAATACGCGCTTGTGATTATATCTGCAAAGAGTTAGGGCTAGAGTTTAAATTTAACGATCTAAAATTAAAGCAAGTTCCCAAAACAAGAAATATTCCTAGCGACCGAATTATAGTAGAATCTTTATCACTGCTTAATGACAGGATTGCAAAAATATCAAGATACGGAGCTAGTACAATCCCAAAAAATAAAGCTATGCAATTCATATACAAATTACTGGCAATATACGGCTTACGTCCAAGAGAAGTCATAAATAAACCGGATTTGGATTGGTTAATGTCACTTGAAAATAAACACAACACTTTTAAAGTTCATGAATCAAATAAAACTGGATACAGGGAAGTGTTCCCATTTGTACCTGATTGGATAGAATTGTTCGATTTAAAAAATGATCTAGATGGATGTCAAGCTTTAAAATTTTTTTGTAGCTGGAAAAATGAAAGGCAACTTACTGATAAGGTAAGTATTGTTTCTAAGTATTTTTTAGCATCTAAATTGAGTTTTGTTCCTTATGATTTAAGACACGCTTGCGCGATTAGAGCGCATTTACAAGGAATACCATTAAAAGTTAGTGCCGATAACTTAGGTCACACAGTTGATGAGCATACTAAAACTTATCAACGTCATTTTGGCTTAGAAAATAGACGACTAGCTTTTGAACAAAAATTTCAAGAAATAAATCAAGTAGAAACCTTGAAAGATGAAAATACAAGGTTACGCAAAGAAATAGCTGAGTTAAAACTTGAGGTAGCAAGAATTAAGCTTGAAACTCAGATTTAAATACTAAATTAACAGTAAATAAACCAATGTACTGCAAACTTATGCTTTTTTCTGTAAAATAAGTTATCTTTTTAACTTAAGTTATTTTTTGATTATAAATTAGTAAATAAGTAGTCAAGAAAAGTAATTAAAATGATTGTTTCATCTGATATTTATGTTTCTTAAGCTAGCAATCCTAGTCAAAAGTTAGTCAATAATTAGCCTATGGTAATTGAAAGCTTTGATATGCAAATATTTTAATTATCTTGTTTTTTGTGCAAGGTTCACAAGGTTGTGTAGCATACTTCCGCACTCACTTAACTCGTCACTTCAAAGAGCCTTTTTCTGCTGTTTCTTCTTCTATGACTGAAGATGCTGCGGTATTCGGTGGTTTGAAAAATATGATTGATGGCTTGACCAATGCTTACAAGCTGTACAATCCGAAAATGATTGCCGTTTCCACTACCTGTATGGCAGAGGTTATTGGTGATGACTTGGGTTCATTTATCGGTAATGCTAAAAACGAAGGTGGCATTCCTGAAGATTTACCCGTTCCTTTTGCTCACACCCCCAGTTTCGTAGGTTCTCATATTACCGGCTACGATAATATGCTAAAGGGTATTCTTTTGAATCTTACTCAAGGTAAGAAGAAAAATAAAACCAATGGCAAAATCAACATTATCCCCGGTTTTGATACTTATGTTGGTAACTTGCGCGAAGTTAAGCGGATTGCTAACTTGATGGGTATCGACTACACTTTGTTGGCTGACAACTCCGATTATGTTGATTCACCCAATGATGGCGAATTCCATATGTACACTAAGGGTACTAAGTTGGAAGATGCTGCTGATTCAATTAATGCTGAAGGTACCCTCTGTTTGCAAAAACATTCTACTACCAAGACTCGTGAATATATCGAGAAAGAGTGGAATCAAAAAACAGAAGTTGTTAGCCCTTGGGGTATTCGCGGAACCGATGAGTTGTTAATGAAACTCAGCGAAATGACTGGTAAGCCCATTCCTGAAGAATTAGAAGAAGAGCGTGGTCGTGCTGTTGATGCGATGACTGACTCTCACGCTTGGTTACATGGTAAGCGTTTTGCTATCTATGGCGACCCCGATTTAGTATATGGTGTAACCAGTTTCTTGATGGAGTTGGGTGCTGAACCTGTACACGTTTTAGTTCACAATTCCACTGAAAAGCTTGGTGACGAAATCAAACAGTTGTGTTCTAACAACGAATATGGTAAAGGTGCTACCTTCTGGCCCGGTAAAGACTTATGGCATATGCGTTCTCTAATGTGTTCACTATCAAATGGTAATTGGTAATTGTTAATAGGTAATTGGTAATGGGTAATTGGTAATTGGTAATTGGTAATTTGAACCTTCAACCTTTAACCTTTAACCTCTAACCTTTAACCTTTAAATTTCTGTTTGCAAGATAAAATTAATCAGCGGCGCACAACGATAAACCATCGCAGCACGGCTATCAACGCCAAGTTTAATAAAAGTTCGTCGTAAGTGAGTTGAAACTGTCCACTCACTAATTTGCAATCGATTGGCAATTTGTTTATTAGAATAACCTAGAGCAACAAAAGCCGCAATCTGTAATTCTCTTGCAGTCAATAAATCTGATACAGTCGATTTTGAAATTTGAATTCCATCTTTTGCCTTCATTATCAAACAATACTGGTCTTTAATCTCAATTCTTCCTACAACGGAATAGTAATCAGCCTCCTCTGGTGGAATTAAATCATGTTGTGCATAATCATTTGAATTCATCCCAAACCAAACAATCATATATTTAGCATCTTGTAGACAAAATTCACCTAAAATTCCTAATCCATTGGATTGTGCTAATGCTTCGAGACAAGCTTTATTGGGGTCTAATAAATTATTATTCATATGTATATCTGATAAATAAAGGCTAAACTACATAGGTTGTTAATAACTACTATTTTTATAGTAATTTATACCAAAATCCTTGCATATTTGTCCAAAGGTAATTTTCTGTTTCCAAATCTTGTATTTCATCTTTCAAAGATAAATTGCGATTATTTTTTAACATATTTGTTTGAGATACAGTTGCCGTCGAAGCCGAAGGAACTACCAAATGTAGAACAACAATATGTATATCAGCCCAAAAAATTTTAGCTAATCCAGCACTAATAAATAATTGTCGTAAATATTGACTTTCCAGAGCAACAATCGGGTCTTTTGTTGTCAAATATTTGCAAGGTATACCCCAACTTGATAAAGCTTTACATATATCTGGAGGATTATTATTTGCAAAATCACTAGGTAACTGATAAGTCAGAATAAAAGCAGAACCCAAACTTACAGCAAGTGCTATAGCATCTCGAAAAGCTAAAGTTAAAACATCATTTGCTGATGGCAGTAGATTAATTTGAGCATCCAAGGAACGTGCTAATGTTTCCCAATGAAAAAATATTTCTGGTTCTCTATCTCTAGGAATTAATGATTCTCGTAGACTATCTCCAAGCCAAAATAAGTTTAACCTACTTAAGTCTTTCCCCCCCCTCACCTTTTCCCACTCTTTAAGCGACCAAACCTTTTCTGCCAAACAAGCAGGCTTCTCAAACAGTTTATTTTCTAAGGTATTAGTTCTCGGAAATACTAATTCTGGTCGGTTTAAATAAAGATGTAGATTGTCAAGAATGTACCAGAGTTCTCGCACTACCCACAATTCCATCACTTTTCCTAAGTTTTTATATAGGAGTAGTCCAGAGGGTGATAGAGCAAGCACTGGGTCTATTACACAGCGAGGACGTTGTTGATTGTTGTTTAATAAACTTTCTACCTGCATCACCTGATAATCCTACGTTACAATCGCTGATCATTTTGTCTGAAATAGGAACTAGTTGAGGTAGGGTATGTTGATCAACGCAAATTATTTCTAATTTTTATCAATCAAAAATGAATATTTTTGTTGATGTCTTCAAGATTTATGACTTATTAAATTAGGATGTTAGACATTATTTTTTTTACTCCATTATTGTACATAAGAAGTCAAGTTTGGAAACAAAGTTTGTTGATATAAGTCTGGATAATCAACAGTATCTATTTTCAGTTTGAGTAAAACTATCTATCTGAGGTTAGAAATCTATTACGTTTGTCATGGTTTAATAATCAATCATCTGCCAAAAGACTCAATTTTAAAAGTATCTCGATTCATATTTAAAATTATTACTTCGGGAGTAGCATATTCGTGTTACTCAATATCAACTACACGGAATAAGTGACTTGAATTCTTGTTGTATAAAGGTTTATTACTACTGTTAACCAGCAATTTCGTATCCCAGTAAGTCAATTCAAAGTCAGGAATAAATCAAAATGATCTGCTTACCCGTGAGATATTCGACTGCTAGTTAGTAAAAAAATAGTTTTTTACTATTTTGAATTTTTACTCTGATTATTTTTGTTTCTTATCGTTAACAAATCTTTTCACAATTTCATATTTTTGACGGTATTGAATTTTCTTCATGCCCAATGATAAATAATAACATTGGAACTGCTTTGATTCAGTTTCACAAACAAATAGATGACTGCGAACAAGCATTACTAGAGCTAATAAAGGTGAAAAAAATGACTTCAGAACGCTCTGTGGAAATCAATCGAACTAATAAACAATTGCAACAAACTCCCATCGCAATTATTGGTATGGGTTCATTATTCCCCCAGGCTAAGAATTTACAGGAATATTGGGAAACAATTATTGGCGGTGTAGACTGTATTACTGATGTTCCTGTGTCACGATGGAGTATTGAAGATTATTATCATCCTGACCCGAAAACACCAGATAAAACTTATTGTAAAAGAGGTGGATTTATTCCTGAAGTTGACTTTAATCCTATGGAATTCGGACTACCTCCGAATCAGTTGGAAGTTACGGATATTTCTCAATTATTAGGGTTAGTTGTAGCCAAACAAGCGTTTTGTGATGCGGGTTATGATTCGGAAAGTGGGTTTAATCACGATCGCACTGGGGTAATTTTGGGGGTAGCCTTAGCAAGGCAGTTAACAATGCCTTTGGCTGCAAGGTTACAGTATCCGGTATGGGAAAAAGTTCTCAAAAGCAGCGGTTTATCGGACAAAGATACACAAAATATTATTGAAAAAATTAAAAGCGCTTATATTAATTGGGATACTAATGCTTTCCCAGGAATGCTCGCGAATATTGTCGCTGGCAGAATCGCTAATCGCTTTGATTTGGGGGGAACTAACTGTGTTGTGGATGCTGCTTGTGCGAGTTCGTTGAGTGCTTTATCAATGGCAATTAGTGAATTAGTTGAGTATCGTGCCGATATGATGCTCACAGGTGGAGTTGATACTGATAATTCAATTGTTGCCTATATGTGTTTCAGCAAAACCCCGGCTGTTTCACCTAGCGAAAATGTTAAACCTTTTGATGCAGAATCAGATGGGATGATGTTAGGTGAAGGTATTGGAATGTTGGTACTCAAACGGTTAGAAGATGCCGAACGAGATAATGATCGAATATATGCGGTAATTAAAGGTGTGGGAACTTCCAGTGATGGAAGACATAAAAGTATTTATGCACCCCGTGCCGAAGGTCAGGTGAAGGCTTTGGAAAGAGCATATCAACAAGCTGGATTTACACCGCAAACTGTTGGTTTAATTGAAGCACACGGTACGGGAACAATGGCGGGAGACCCGGCGGAATTCGCTGCGTTGAAGGCTGTATTTAGTCAGGATAATTTTTCTCAATCTATTGCTTTGGGTAGTGTGAAATCTCAGATTGGACATACTAAAGCAGCAGCGGGAGCCGCAAGTTTAATTAAAACTGCTTTGGCTTTGCATCACAAGGTTTTACCACCGACGATTAATGTTACTCAACCAAATCCTAAGTTAGAAATTGAGTCTTCACCGTTTTATTTAAATACTCAAACTCGTCCTTGGTTACAAGTAGGGAACACACCCCGACGTGCTGGTGTGAGTTCTTTTGGTTTTGGTGGTACTAACTTTCATATTGTTTTGGAAGAATATCACACTCAAGATCAAGTTTATCGCATCCACCGTACTCCTCAAGAGTTATTGTTGTTTGCACCGACACCGGAACAGTTATTAGGGAAATGTGAATCTGCTATTTTCAAGTTAAAGTCTGATAAGAAGGAAGAATATTACAAAGAATTAATTGGGGAATGTAAATCGGTTCAAATTCCCTTAACAGCAGCCAGATTGGGATTTGTCGCTGATGGTGTAACTGAGACAATCAAGAAATTGCAAATATGCATAGATTGGTTGAAAAAGCAACCGGAAGCGGAAAATTGGCAGCATCCCCAAGGAGTATATTACCGTAAGCAGGGAATGGAGTTACAGGGTAAGGTAGTAGCTTTATTTTCCGGTCAAGGTTCGCAGTATTTAGAGATGGGAAGGGAATTGGCAATTAATTTTCCCTTATTACAGCAAACTTATCATCAAGTTGATAGTTTGTTTGAGAAAGCAGGTTTATCGCCGATTTCTGAGAAAGTATTTCCTCCTCCGGTGTTTGATACCGCTCAAAGACATTTACAAGCCAAGGTTTTGCAGCAAACTGAGGTATCTCAACCGGCAATTGGTGCATTTAGTGTGGGATTATATAAACTATTGCAACAGTCTGGATTTAAACCGGATATTGTTGCCGGACATAGTTTTGGTGAACTGACTGCTTTATGGGCTGCGTCCGTATTCAGTGATGAGGATTATTTTTACTTGGTTAAGCAGCGGGGACAAGCAATGGCAAAACCCGACAATTTTGATCGAGATACTGGCTCAATGCTTGCTGTTAAGGGTAATGTGGAGCAAGTTAAAGCAATATTGAAGGATTTTCCTCAAGTTATCGTTGCTAATTGTAATTCTCCCCAACAGGTAGTTTTAGCAGGTACTACTGATAAAGTTAATTATTTACAGCAGGTTTTAATCGATAAGGGTTTTTCGGCGATTAGTTTACCTGTTTCTGGTGCTTTTCATACTCCATTGATTAGCTATGCTCAAAAACCTTTTGCGATCGCGGTTGGTAAGGTGACTTTTAATAGTCCCAAAATAGCCGTTTTTACTAATACTACTGCTACAGTTTATCCTCAAGAATCTGAGGCTATTAAAAGAAATTTGCAAGCTCATATCGGTCAATCGGTGTTGTTTGAGCAACAAATTGAAAATATTTACAATCAAGGTGGTTATTGTTTTGTTGAATTTGGTCCTAGAAGTATATTAACTAACTTAGTACATGAGATTTTAGGTTCTCGTCCACATATGGCGATCGCCCTTAATGGTAGCCGTCAAAAAGATAGCGACTGTCAACTTCGAGAAGCTGTGGTACAGTTGCGTGTTGCTGGTTTACCATTAAAGAATCTCGACCCCCATCAGTTAGAGTTGAAGTTAACAGAAGTTAAATCTAATCCAGTTTTAAATGTCAAGTTAGGTAGCTTTAATTATGTGTCAGAGAAAACGAAAGCGGTATTTACGCAAGAGTTATTAAATGGACAAAAAAATGAGAATTTAATTACAGCTAGTACTCAAGTATTAAACGGTAACGGATATAAACACGCTTCAAAAGAAAAATTGTTAGGAGAAAAGGCGATCGCTCTGATGAATGATTCTTCCTATTTACAAAATGGACATTCAGTAACGGCAATTGTTAATGAGTTTGAACCCTGGAGTAATGGTAAGCAATCTGAATCTCAACAGTCGTTAGTAGAAAAACAACGAGTTACTCTCTTGCCGGTAGAAGATTACGGAAATAAAAACGCCCCAGACGCTCTTAACACAGAGGAAAGAGGTGAAGAGAGATTGGTAATTTTAGAACGGGATAGGAGTATTGCTTGTTTAGAATCTAGTATTGAACAATTTAGTCAAGTTCAAAGTCAAACTCTGGAAGTTCACGGACAATATTTAGATAATCAGAAGGAATATGTCCAAAGTGTTTTCCAATTGATGCAACAGCAGAATACTTTATTTTCTAATATTGTTCAGTCGGGAAAAAGTCAACCTGTAGAACAAATTATTGCCAGTGTGGAAAGGAGTATGATGAGGGTTCATGAACATCAAGCTGATACCCTACACCTGCACAAAAAATATTTACAAGCACAGGTTGAATCGACACAAAATGTCTTTGAGTTAACTCAGCAAGGTTATTCACATCTTTTCAAAGGTAATGGTATACAGTCTGATAAAGGACATCCAGAACTAGTTTTAGATAGTGTAATAACGGAGAATAATCGGAGAGAACAGGTTATGATTGAGCAATCTATACCTGTTGCTGTTGCGGCTGTAGAAGTGAATCAAAATGGGTCGAAAATACACCCTATAAGCAAAAACAATGGAATTGTAGATAAGACTGAAAATATACCAGAAAAATCCTTAGCAATCAATGTCGATACTTTGAGTAAGACTCTACTAAGTGTCGTCAGCGATAAAACTGGCTATCCATTGGAAATGCTGGAATTAGAGATGGATATTGAGGCAGATTTGGGAATTGATTCGATTAAACGAGTTGAAATAATTGGTGGATTACAAGAACAATTACCCAATTTACCACAACCGAATCTAGAAGAAATGGCAGAGGTAGAACTGCGAACCCTTGGACAAATTGTTGATTATATGCAGGGTTTGAAGAAAGAAGATGTGGAAAAAATACCTTCTTTGATTGATCAGGAATTAAAGAGACAAAATATACAAACAGAAAGTAACGGGGTTTTAAATAAGGCTGAAATTGAGAATGAGAAACAGTTATCGGTAATTGATAAGGATACACTTGGTAAAACTTTACTGATGGTAGTGAGTGAAAAAACTGGTTATCCGGGGGAAATGCTTGACTTAGAGATGGATATTGAGGCAGATTTGGGAATTGATTCGATTAAACGAGTTGAGATAATTGGTGGATTACAAGAACAATTACCCGATTTACCACAACCGAATTTAGAGGAAATGGCAGAAATAGAACTGCGAACTCTTGGACAAATTGTAGATTATATAAAGTCTCTGACAACAGAGACTGAAAAAAAAAAGCAGCCCTCAATCGAACCAATCAAACCAAAGCATCATATTAGTCGAACAAAGGTAAAACAACAGTTTTTACCAAAGCCGGATAAATTGGATTTTGATTTACCATTCGGACATATTTGTTTGTTAACTGATGATGGTTCTCAACTGACTGGTGAATTAGCTCAAACTCTCAAAGATAAAGGTTTGACAGTGGTAGTTATGAATTTTCCTCAATCTGTAAAATCATCATTACCATTGGGTATTGAGCGGATAACGTTAGAAAATGGTAGCGATGAAGAAATAAAAACACAATTGAGTACAATTAAAATTAATTATGGAGAAATTGCTGCTTTTATGCATTTACATCCTGTGAATCAAACAGAAACAGCAATTATTAAACAAGTGTTTTTACTTGCTAAACATCTGAAAACGTCACTAACTCAAGCGGGGAAATTGGGACGTAGTTGTTTTATGACAGTGACTCGTTTAGATGGTGAATTAGGTTGTTCCGGTAAAAATCAACTGAGTGCAATTACAGGTGGATTATTTGGTTTAACTAAATCTTTGCGATGGGAATGGCAATCAGTTTTTTGTAGAGCAATTGATTTGAGTCCCGATTTCGATACTACCATTGCCACACAACATATTCTTGCCGAATTCCACGACCCGAATCGGTTAATTTCTGAGGTAGGGTATGGTAAACGAGGAAGAATGACAATCATAAGTTAGTACCACCGGAGTTAGTACCACCGGAGTTAAGAGTTAGTACCACCGGAGTTAAGAGTTAGGAGTTAGTACCACCGGAGTTAGGAGTTATGAGTTGAGAATTAATAACTGTCCACTGTCAACTGATAATCATGATTAATCAAAATACAGTTTGTTTAATAACTGGTGGTGGTAAAGGAATCACTGCTAAATCAGCTATTACGCTAGCGCAACAGTATAAATGTAAATTTGTTTTATTAGGGCGATCGCCATTAGATAATATTCCGGAATCGTCTTGGATGCGAGAATGTAGCTCGGAAGTGGAGTTGAAACGGCGGATTTTGGAACAACTTGTGGCTGAGGGTGAGAAACCAAAGCCAATGATGCTACAGCAAAAGTATCAAGCAATTGCTTCTCAAAGAGAAATTGAACAAACTATCACAGCGATTCAAGAAGCGGGGGGAGAAGCTGAATATATCAGTGTTGATGTGAGTGATGAAAATGCATTGCAACAAAAATTAACTGAAGTTCAACAAAGATTAGGTAAAATAACTGCAATCATTCACGGTGCTGGTAATTTAGCAGATAAACCGATTGAGAAGAAAACAGAATCGGATTTTGATCGAGTTTATAATCCCAAAGTTAAGGGATTAAATAATTTACTAAATTGTGTATCTGCGAGTCAATTAGATTCCTTAGTTTTATTTTCCTCAGTGGTGGGATTTTATGGAAATGCGGGACAAACAGATTATGCAATTGCGAATGAAACTTTGAATAAAACAGCTTATTCAATCAAACAAAAATATCCAGATTGTCATGTAGTTGCAATTAATTGGGGCCCTTGGGATAGTGGTATGGTAAGTTCAGAACTCAAACAAGCATTTGAGAGACGTAATATTAAGACAATTCCCGTGGAAGTAGGGACACAAATGTTAGTTGAAGAACTTGTAACTGAAAACCAAGAAGTACAAGTAATCATCGGTTCTCCCCTAACACCTCTTCCTGTTGCTTTAAATTCGGAATTACAAAAAATTAGTATCCGTCGTCATTTAAACTTAAAAGATAATCCATTTTTACATGACCATACAATTGCAGGTTATCCGGTTCTTCCAGCAACTTGTGCAATTAATTGGATTGCGAATACCTGTGAACAACTTTATCCAGGATATAAATTTTTTAGCTGTCAAAACTACAAGGTTTTAAAAGGAATTATATTTGATGATGATTTAGCAGAAGAGTATATTTTAGACTTACAAGAAACAGCTAAAAATAATGGTCATGAAATAATTATTGATGCCAAAATATCGAGTCAAAATCAACAAGGTAAAACCCGTTATCACTTTAGCACTCAAATAACTCTAAAACAGCAAATTATTCAACGTCCACTGTACGAATCATTAGACTTAACAGTAAATAGTGAAAAATTTACATTTCAAGAAGAAATATATCAACAAGGAGGAGCAAGCTTATTTCACGGTGCGGCTTTTCAAGGAGTAGAAAAAGTCTTAAATATTAACTCCGAAAAAATCACCATTGAATGTAAACTAGCAGCCATAGACTTAGAAAAACAAGGACAATTTCCCGTCCAAACCTTCAACCCTTACATCATTGACGTAGAAATACATTCACTGTGGCTTTGGGTACAAAACTTCCATCAATGTGGCTGCTTACCTTCAGAAATAGCTAATTACGAACAATTTACTTCCATCCCCTTCGACCAAACATTTTATATTACCTGTCAAATCAAAAATAAAACTGAAACAACAGCAACAGCCGAAATCATCGCTCATGATAACCAAGGAAGAATATACAACAAAATGCAACAAGCAAAAGCAACAATATTTAATCAGTTAACAGTTATCAGTTAACAGTTATCAGTTATCTTTCCTCTGCGGTTAGTAAAAAAACATATCGAAAACTAGACGAAAAATCCATGGTAAATATAAATAACCAAAATTACAAAATAGCCATAACTGGTATAAACATCAATAGTGACTCATTTAAAGAATTAGATAACTTTGAACGCCATATTTATGAAGGAAAACAGTATAACATTCCTTCTCAAACTAACTTAAAAATAATTGAGATAGCCAAAAATACCCTTAAAAATGCCCAAATAGATATAAATAATAAAATAGCAGTAATAATCACCCCCGACCAAGATATTTCCCAAACAGAAATTAATCATCTTCCCTTTACTCATACCGCAACATCACAAACTGTATTTAACGCCATAAAAATGGCGCAAAAGCTACTTATAATTAGAGAAGTAGACACAGTTTTGATTATTTCTAATAATGCTGCATTAGTCTTGAAATTGTATACTGATGCTGAGAAAAAACATCAACCTATTTATGCCGTAATTGATGCATTAACTATTTATCAAAATACTTCCCCAACACCACAAACAGTTAGTCAAACTTGTCAACAAACCTTTAATATTGCCGGAGTTAAACCAGAAGATATTGGTTATTTAGAAATTTGTAGTAATAGTATTTTTTCACCAAAT
>JBHJOU010000517.1:0-4760 GCA_050329355.1 Rivularia sp. (in: cyanobacteria) | reverse complement strand
TGCCATGCTTAAGCAGAAGGGAGAACTGGCAACCTCGAACACCTTTTTACAATAAAACGAAGAAGAAAAAAGATGTCTAATTTATCTGTTTTTCAGTTTGAAGCCAATCAAGTCCGTGTTGTTGATGTTAATGGTGAACCTTGGTTTGTCGCTAAAGATGTTTGTGATGTTTTAGAAATTAAAAATGTGTCTGATGCTTTAAGCCGGTTGAGGGAAAAAGACAGGGGGGTAGTTTCAACCGATACCCCCTCTGGTGTTCAACAAATGAATATTATTTCAGAATTTGGATTGTATGAATTAGTTTTAGGTTCTCGTAAACAAGAAGCTAAACAGTTCAAGTATTGGATTTGTGATGAAGTTTTACCCAGTATCCGTAAAACTGGTAGCTACTCTATTCCCCAAGTTCAACAGCCTAAGTTGAGTGCTAACAAGCAAGCCTTAGAAATTTCAAGGGATGTTAGAGAAATTACAGATAATCTGTTAGATAACCCCCGTTTAGCTCAGTTCCTGATTGACCATGCTATTTCAGACATTATGCCAAACTCTAATTCCCTCTCTGGTGACAGATTGCAAGGGGTTGTTGAGATTGCTGAAGAAATGGGATTCAAAGTGACTTTTAACAATCGTTCACAGTTGGGTAAGTTTGTTAAAAAGATTTGTGGTGAACAGTCCAGCCAAGAAAAAAGATTGGTAAATGGTACAATGCGAGCTGTTGCTTGTTATCCTACTAATTCTAAAGAAGTGAGGCAAGCAATCACTGATTTCTTTAGCAGATAATTAACATTGCCATGCGAAAGCAAAAGGGGGGATTGGCATCCTCGATTACCTTTTTAACTAAACAAGCAGGAAAAACAAAATGGACGAATACTTTCAAATACAAACAATATCAAAAACGCTTAGACCACAAACCACAATTTGGCTGGCTATGCACCAAGATTATTGCGAAGAATCAATCATTGATGAGATAAATGAAGGGCATTTTCCCGAATCCGAGGTAAAAGCAGGGGAACTCGCAATAAAGCATCTACTAGCTGGGAATAGAGGACACTTCGGGTGTACTGAGCATCCTCAATTGGTAGTGGCGTGTGCAGGATTCCCCCATACCGTGATGCAGCAAGTGCGCACACATCGGCATATCTCGGTTGATTGCCAATCAGGGCGATACACGGGCAAAAGAATACTTGATGTGGTCAATGATAAACGCTCTGTAGAAGAGGTTTTTTACTTGCGCCCGGTAGGGGATTATACCGATCGCACTGGCAAAAAATACACTTATTCAGAAAATCAAAGAATCAGAGATATTGAGTATTGTAGATTCCAAGCACAGCTCTATGCTCAGAAAATATCTCAAGGATTTTCCGAGGAGCATGCTAGGGATGTGCATACTCCCTATTGTATCCGTCAGCATTTTATAATGTCGGGAAACATGAGGACAGTTATGCACCTATTGGATTTGAGATGGAAGAAAGACGCGCAACTAGAATGCCAGCAGTGGGCTGAATTGCTCTTTAGTTGCTTTAATGAGTGGGCTCCGCAGGTGGCCGGATGGTACTTACAGAATCGCGCCCAAAAAGCCCGCTTGTCTCCTTAGAAGCTAAGGTCGGTATTCGCGAGGGGAAACCGTGGTGAGATTGACAAAACCTTCGGCAACCAACTGGCTTACTTGTGTGATATCGACCGTAACAGTATCTTGTATAGAGCCAAAATCTTCTATCTGCTGTTCGGCTGTGTAACGATAACCAGAGGCAGGTATGGAATCAAAGCTGGACACCCTAATTACCGATAGCCCATTGTAAATCCGAAAGCGATAAGTTAATAACACGCCATCCACAACTAAGGAATTGCCACCATTCCTTAGTTGATTATTGTATCTGCCTCTATACCACCACAAGAATACCAAATCATCATTAGAAGTATCCCTAAAAGAGACTACGGGGGATGGCGCAAAAGGTTCAAGTGAACGTCCTATAGGAGTGTAATTAAAGGCAGGTAGGGACGCAAAATCTTGCCACGTAGCTTCTTGAATTTTAAATTGCAAAGGATTATTAAGTAAATTTAATGCGCCCTCTACTCTTTGAGCATTAAATTCTGGAGAAATCATAACGAAGCATTTTTCTCCTGCCGTGTGAGTATTGATAAATTTTTCAGTGCCTTGTAAGCCTCTTTTGAGAATAGATATTTGATAAGTTGTGCCAGAAATCAGGAGAGCATCTTGATAAGCTATAAGCTCACCTTCCCAAATACCATCAATATTCTGCTTGGCAATGTACAGCAAGGTATTGTTACCAAGGAACTGCTCTTGGGTCAAGGCATCTATATCACCGTTAGTAAAAGTAATAGTGAGAGTATTTACTCTATCAATACTGGTTGCTCTTACACCACCCCCAAGAATCGAAGTGCAATCTCCAATATAAGCAGCATCGGAAACAGAGCCAATAGGTGAGAAAGTCGAGCCAGAGTCGGCGCTCATAAAAATAGTTGCATTGGGCTTATTGCAGAATAAGTAAAAGCCTATTTCTGGATGAAAGTCCCGGACTAGCGGGCTCTCGACAATATACAATTCAGTGGGGATTGACGTTGTGTCCTCTCGTACGGGTTCGGTTCTCGGTGATGTAGGGAAACTATAATCATTATCGTAAATCGATAACTGATAAGGTACAGCTTCTATTGCAAAGCTACAATCAGCACCCTTATCTTTTTTGGTAATCTGCATATCTATGTTATCAATTACGACATAATCCCCTATCACAAAATCACCTAAAAATCTAGAAGGCAGTATTGCTTTATATTGATTTTGTAGCAATAATTCTTGCTGAAGTATTAATTTTTTTGCAATAGAAGAAGCTTGGTCGGATGTAAGAACCACGGGAACATCAAGAGAAATATCATTAGTACGGTTGCCTTTTACGCCGTATTGGGTAACACTTTCTCGCTCTTCATCGGTGTTGTACCCCAAGAATTTTAAAGTGAATTTTCCCGGTATCCTCTCTGGGGTTTGTTCCGCTCGAGAGTAGGAAACTAATCCCCCATTGCTTTGAAAGGGTATTAAATCATCGATGCTGTAGGTAGCTACAGGTATTGCACCTCTATTAAAAGAGCGGATTGCTAGCCTGCCCTGCAAATCTTGAGTTACGTAGGAAAAAGATACCTGCAGTAATCCCTGTATGGAATCATAGTAGCTCTCACCATTGCGAGTGATGAGATAGCCTCTTACATAGTAATTGGGAATCTCATTGATATAATCCCCGCTCTCAATACCAGCAGCAGAGATAACATAATCGAAAACATTCTTTACATTTAATTGCTCTTCGCCACCCAAAACTTCCCTAAAAAAACCCTGAACTTTAGCCACGGTAATAGCAGGAATGCCATTGCCCACATTTTCATCATAGTAATCATTAAATCCAGCCAAGGCCAGTGACCTGTAGCCAATGTTGCCAACAGGGTCTCCCGGGTATTTTGCCTGTATTTTTGACCAAGGTTGCTGCTCAGAATCCCCAAGAAAGAATACAAGTTCATTACCACTGGCGGGATGCCCTAATGGTAATAATTCACCATTTATCTTTAACCCCTCAAAGCCTTCAATTCCAGTTTCGCCACCTTCGCACACAATCCCTAATAAGTCACTTCGGTAAATATTACCACCACCACCACCACCACCTTTCCCTCCCCCTTGCTTTCCTGCTTTCCTAAAAACCTTATCTACTGTAGCGGGAGCTATCCAATTAATTCCTACTCTTCCTATTCCGAAAACAACCGGTATAGCCCTTCCGAACTCAGAACCCGGCAAGTCCGGAGATGGTGTTTTTGGTGCATCCGGAGCAAATAATAATCCCGCAACGTACGACAGAACAACACTAACAACAATTCCGATAACAACAGTAGCCATTTTTTATATTAAAATAAAAGTATTCTTTTTGATAATAAACGAATTGACGTATGCCTTCAGTAAATCTATTTACCACAAAAACTTTTTGGGGAATTCTAATCGCTTACGTTTCCCTAATCTTACCTGATATTCAAGCTTGTATCGATTCTAGCTGTGGCTCAGGTGATTATATTAGCATAGTAACAGGAAGCTTAGGGGGATTGTATGCAATCTATGGAAGATACGCCGTTAGCCGGACAGCTTACACACCTAAAGGATTCCCCGGAAGAGATAAGGAGCAAATTAATTAAGGAAGCCCATACATGGATCGGAACGCCATGGAAGCACAACCAAAAAGTTAAAGGGCATGGTGTTGATTGTGCAAACTTTCTTTATGAAATAGCCTCAGCATCAGGTATTGAATTACCCCCGATGCCAAAAAGATATAAAAGAAATGTCGTAGGAGATAGTATCAGTAGCTATCTGTCCCAAACCTTTCGACTTATTTCTTTTACCGAAATCCAAAAAGGGGATATTCTGGTATTCCAATGGGGTGGTGTTGGGCATCACGTAGGAATTGTTGCCGATACGATGCCCTGCATAAGCTTCATTCATGCAAATAATAATCTAGGCTTCGTTTTGAAACAAAACCTAGATACAGATTTTCTGGCAAGATTAATAGAGCAATATTCGTTGACAACAAACCACCACTAATAAACAAAGAGGGGGAAAATGCGATTAATTTCTTTAATACTTACAATCTATTGGGCTTTTGCTTCGGTAATTTCTGCAAATGCTCAAACATACTATCAAATAATAGAAGACCCACCCAATGATAGTCAGGATATCCGACAGCCAGATAACAGTAGATTTGAGATATATAATCTAACTA
>JBHJOU010000550.1:0-6252 GCA_050329355.1 Rivularia sp. (in: cyanobacteria) | reverse complement strand
AAATTCTACATCATCAACGAATTTGAAAATTCTGCTTTTAGAAAGAGCATGAATATAATTATCTGTATTTTCTACAACTTCAGTACGGGGAACAACTGTAAGAACTTTGAGTAGGGTTTTTTTAGCTGTATCCCGGTCTACATGATAGGGTATTGGGTTAATAGCGTGTTTACTATCTGCATTTTGGCTGACAACGCAATTCGGGGAAGTTGGACAAGCAGCAAGATGATTGTCACTAACACCCAAATTAGCAGAAGCTGCCAAAGTGGTAGCAGGGAAGATTAAATTAACAGTCAAGTTCAGTAAGATTACGAAAGCGATGCTCCAGGGGAGCCGCTTCACGATCGCAATTAAACGGGGCATAGATTTTTACTCATCAATAGTATGATGATTATTTTCGGTTATTTTGGGCATTTATTCTAATGGTTCGGGTTCTACTCCCTCATCAATCCAAACATCAATAGCTGTTTTTACTTCTTTCTCAGTTACAGCAGACCATTCTTTTTCATTAATAACCGTTTGAAATACCGCTCGTTTACCGTGTCCGACTCTTTCTATGGGGTGTCCGCGATATACATTATTTTTAGGTTTAACCATTTATATTTAATAGTGTAGGGTACATAATGTTGTGAATTTTGATTTTTAAAGGTGTTGAATAAAATTATTACTCATATAGCGGTTTTTGGTTGGATAGAATACAGATGAACCTCACCCCCTTCCCCTCTCCTTAGCAAGGAGAGGGGTGGAAGCAGAGGGGTGAGGTTGGGAGTGTATTGGACTCAACTGAGAACTGCTATAATGATACCGACAAGCCAGGAAATCAATCTGAGTATTTCCAACACGATAAACAAGCCGATGTTCTAAATCAATACGTCTAGACCAAATATCGGCATCCATATATTTTAACGGTTCTGGTTTCCCAATTCCCTCAAATGGATTTTCCATTACAGCAGTAACTAAATCTAGAATTTTTGATGCAATTTTAAAATTTTGTTTGAACCACCAAGCTAAATCTTCTTTAAATTTAGAACTAAAACCAGGACTACGATTAATAATAACTGGTTCTACTTGATCGGCTTCAGTTTTATGCTTCTTTTTCTTGCTCAATCCCTAACTCCTGTTGAAGCTCTTCAATCGTTTGAGATTTAATATTTCCAGTTTTAGATTCCTCAATTGCATCGAGTAAACGACTTGCATTTGCAGGAGTTTTCAACAGATAAACCGTCTCAACCAAACTTCTCAGATCCGATTCTGTAATCAAAGCAACATTCTCACCATCACGACGTTTGATGATATATACCTGATTATTTTGTACAACTAGGTCTAACAGTTTAAAGAAGTTGTTTCTAGCATCCGTTGGAGATGTGATTTCGTAAGAAAACATCATTTATGTACAGCTTTATGTACATATATTATAAGGTAATTTAAAAATAATCTTAAAAATAATCGTGTTTTATTTTGTGATATTACCAAAGGTATTATTTCCACCAACTACATTAATTACAGAATTGCGATCGCCAACTATTCCCACACCATCTTTAACTTGATTGCTGATATTACGAATCTTCTCTTGTGTTTCGGCTTTCACGCTTTCATATCCTGCTTCGGGTAAACCTTTACCACCACGCAACAAAGCAACGGGAAAATCTTCTGTAGCGAAATCAAAGAATGGTGTTTGTTCTTTGTTATATTCCTTTTGTACCGTTATCGGAACAGTTTTACTCAGGTAATTCATCAAATGGGAAACTTTCACCGTCTTATCACCCGGTTGATTACCCGCACCTTGTAGAGCTTCGAGGAAATGATATGTATAGATGCTCATTGTGTCGTCGCTGCGAATCCAAGATGATTGTGTTCCGGTAGAGGATGTAAATACAACTCTTCCCGCACCTTTTAAGTCGTCGATAATGGTTTTGGGTAAAGCAGTTTGGGTAAAACCTTTGGGTATAGCTGAACGTTGGTTTTTTCCCGCATCATCTTTTGAAGTTGCCATTCCTTGAGCGTGACAACTATCTATAATTACCAATAATCTTTGTGCGGGAATTGCTTGTAATGCTTGATTGATGGTTTCTGCTGAAAGTGCGGTATCGGGAATGTCTGCTCTGTCAGTTTCGTGAGGGATGAGGTAGTAATTTCCAGAATTATCTAAGCAACCGTGACCGGAATAGTAAATAAGTATAGTTGCTTCTGGGTCATTTTCGGCTTGTTGTTTCAACCAGGTTAAATTTTCGAGGATTTTTTCTTTAGTAGCGGTTTCGTTGTAGAGAAGGCGAATGTTATTGTCGATGTAACCGCATAAATTGGAGTCGGTGAGGAGAGATTTTAGTGCTTGAATATCTTTTACTGTGACTGGTAGGGATAATTTGGTTTCTTCGCATTCACCAACACCGATGAGTAAAGCGTAGTTGTGGGAAGTATTTGACATCATGAGTTTGGGGATGGGTTTGTAGTATTTGCAAATGTTTTGAAGTTTTTTAAGTGTTTGAAGAGCAGAAGAAAAAATATTTCCATTATCAGCTTCTACAAAATTATTGTCTTTTAAAGCTTTAATTAATAAAGGTATTGCTGCCTCATCATCAATCAGTTTTAATGCTTCTAAAGCATTACACATAACATAACAATTTTCAGATTTTAAATCTTGAATTATTTCAGTTATTGTTGAAGCTCGAATGTCACTTTTGCTATGTTCTATTGTGTTGCTTTCGCTTACATTATTTGTATAATTATCAATTCCCCATTTAATTGCAGCTTGTTCAAATTCAAATTCTTCGGAGATTTGCTTATAGATTTCTCTTAAGGCTTCTTTCACTTTAACATCATCAGTATCTACTATGGCTTCTTGTAGTGCATCAAGTGTAACGTAAACATCATCATCATTAATCTCTTGTAAAATTGATAATGCATAATCACGAACGAGACCACATTTATTCTTTAAACATTTGATTAATACATCCATTGATGGTTTATAAGCAATTGATTCTAGAGCAGAAACAGCACAATTAATTACTTGATAATTTTGGTTATCTAAACCTTGAATTAACCCAGAGATTGCTTGATCAGAAGCATTTTCTTCTAAAGCTCTAACAGCGGCAATACGAACCGAAGCATCTTGATCATCTAACGCTTTGATTAAAGAAACTATTGCTTCATCTGAATCAGTTCCCCATAAGGCAGAGGCAGCAGAACTACGAACTGAAGCATCTTGGTCATCTAATGCTTTAATCAAAGAAAGTATCGCTTCATTTGAATCATTTTCATATAAAGCAGAGGCAGCAGAACTACGAACCGAAGCATCTTTGTCATTTAATGCTTTAATTAATATAGGAGTCAGAGTACTCACTGTACTAAAATTAATAATTCTTCCCATAGCATATACAGCACGGCTACGAATCAAAGTATTTTGATTTTGTATTAATCGTAAAAGTACAGAGTTAATAGAGGGTATTTCTCGTAAAGCATCTATTGCATATCTAACTCCTTCTTTAACTCTTTCAATTAATATGTTTACTGTTGCTTCTGATTTCGTAATTCCTAACAACCTAACTTCCAATAATTTAGGCAAATTTAAATCAGTAATTAACTTAACAGTTTCCCCTTGCCATTCTTCCTTAACTTCCCCCGCTAACCTTGCACCTAACAGCCAATCAACCTCCAAAGCCAACTTCACCAAACTCACCGCTTGAGATTGATTATCTACCAACTGCATCATTAACGTTACAACTTCCGTCCACTTCAAATAATTCAAATATTCCCACTGCAATTCATCATCACTCAACTTCGGCAACTCTTCCAATAATCTTTCAGCAGCGTAATACTCTTGCAGCAGTTGATGACGAAACTGAATTTGATTTTCTGCACCAAGTTGAATCAAATGATGTTTGAGCAAATCATCTAACCATTTTTCTGCATCTCTCGGCTGATGATAATCTTGCTCTTTAAGAAACTTCGTCAAAATATCCCTTGCTTCCTGTATCGGAATAGTAACAAGAATCTCGGTTTTTAGTTCTCCAGTTTTTGAACCTCCATGCATCATCACCCAAGCTAAATGCTGCAACAACCGTTTCCACCAACGGCGAGATTCATCTGTTACTGGAATATCTTGTTTGAGTTTCTTATCGTAAATTTCAGTAAAGCGACGAAATACCAAACCCAAGTTAGCAGGTACTTTATTCTGGTTACTCGCAAACACTGAACAAAGCATCATTAATAATAAAGGTGTTTCTCCCAATTCCCGCAAACGCCCTTCTAACTGCTTGAGCAATTCTTCCCCTTGTGGAAGATATCCACAAACAAAATCCCGCATCTGGTTTTCTGTTAGGGGTTGCATTTGCAGCTTTTTCTCTATTCCTAAATCACCACCAATTCCCAAATCCCGCGTCGTGAAAATCATTGGTGTGGTGTTGCGGTAATCTTGGCGAAATTTCTGTAAATCTTGTCGCGCTGCTTCTGATGGTAATTCGTTGATACCATCAATTAACAAAAGAAACTGTCCTTGTCGCAATAATGTAGAGACGTTAAATTTAACGTCTCCGCTATCGATGGGTAAATTGTGACGTAGGAGGAAGTCGCGAATTAAATCAATAATGGAAGTTTTGTAAAAGCGGAGTTCCACCAGGATGGGGATTTGTTCGTTTTCTCCCAAATCTACCAGGGAATCAATTCCCTGGCTCATAGCTGAAGTCAGTTGAAACTGACTAGTAGCAGAAGATTTAGTCGTCTTCAGACGACTTTCGCTGTTAGCCTGGAAATTGATTTCCAGGTGGATTTGGTTTTGTGCTTTTTCTAATAATAACCGTATAAACGCCGTGGATTTACCAGAACCCGGACGACCGATTAATAATACATGATTAGCAGCGTATTTACGCAAACCTTCTATAACCGTTAACCGTTCGGTTTTATCTTCTTGCTGCTGCTTAACCGTCTCTACCATCAATCCGAAATCAAACAAAGGCGATCAAGACAGCGTAGCTGAACGCCCTTTTTGCTCATCCCGTTGTCCCACCACATCAGTTATGGTGTAACAGTTCCACCATTGAGCATAAGTATCGCAGATCGATTGTAGATAAGCGTTGAAGTTAACCACTTTTACAAATTAAAGGTAATCCAGTAGAAGTAGTATTAAAACTCAACTACAAATAAAATTAAGGAATATTACTGAGATTATAGCGAATTTAATCTCTTATGTTTTACGGAGATTTGACGATCGCAATTTCGCGATAAGTTTCACCTCACCCCCTATCAACACTTTTGCAACTGACTCAAATGCACTACAATCTCATCAATTGCATTTCTCACGGTTCTAATCGGCTGTTCGGTTTGATTCACCATAATACTAAATACCATCGGACTATAATTAGGTGCGTTGATATATCCCGCAAGGGTGACAACACCTGTCATAGTTCCGGTTTTAGCTTGTAAATCCAAATCGGGTACATTGCTAAAACGATTTTTTAAAGTACCATTTTTACCCGCAACTGGTAGAGAAGCACGGAAAACCCCAGCGTAGGGAGATTTAGCCATGCCCTGCAATGTCTGTACCAAAGCTTGGGGACTAATTAAATCTTTACGTGATAAACCCGAACCATCTACTAGTTTATAAGTTGTGGGGTCAACTCCGATGCTAGATAAGCTGGTTTTCATCACTTCTAAACCCGCTTGTACAGTAGTTTGATTGTTCGTTAAGGGCTTTACAGCTAAGGCTTTCAACAAAGCTTCTGCATACAAATTATTACTATTAATATTCGTTTCTTTAATCAACTCGGATATCGGCGGAGATTCTACTGCTGCTAACTCACGAACATTACCAACACTTCCCTGGTAAGATTTTGCCACAGAAATTCCTTCCTTTGCTAAACTTTGACGAAAATGTGGTAAAAAATTCTGTATCGGATCAAAAACTGCGATCGCAGTGACATCGGGACTGGAATCTTCAGCAAGTTGTCCTTTTAAATACAAAGTTTGTCCTTTTAAATCCCGTTGAATTTCTATATACGCTTTTTCACCTTTAGCTACTGTCACTGTTTGATTGACAATTTTCCACTCAGATGCATCTAATGGATTATCCCATTTTAATAATAAAGGTTTGCCAACTGTTTGCGGAAATAATCTAAAAACAGCCGCATTTTCATTTAAAATCAAACTGTTAACTGGTGCGCCGTAATAAAATTGGACATCTTCCCACATCCAACTCGGTTCAACCGCTTCACCTTTAAAATAATTATCATTAACTATTAACTGATTAATTCGACGCAC
>JBHJOU010000997.1:0-4234 GCA_050329355.1 Rivularia sp. (in: cyanobacteria) | reverse complement strand
TCAGTTGTAGAGGATTTATTTGCAAATAGAAGCGAGAAAAGTTCTTGGAAATATTGAACGATTTCCTCCCTAGAAACAATTCCTTGAACTACTAAAATAATTAAAGATTGGAGAGCAGCCCCTTTGACATATTCATTAACTTCTTGATTTTCTATCAGTTGTTTGATGGGGTCAATATTTCCATGACTTACAGAAGCAAGTATTCTACTTAAATCCTCAGTAACTACATCTCCAGTTACATCCATTGGCATATCCCCAGGAACTGAGAAAAATTCGATGATCAGAGGATAAGCTAATGGTTCCTTAAATTGTGCTAGTAAAAATAAAGCATAAAGATGTAAAAGAGAATCAGGTTTATTAAATAAATCCTCCAGATTATCTTTAGATTCAGACAAAGTAGTTAGTAAAACAGGAGTAATAGCTTCCCTTTCTTCAATAGCTCTTTCTAAAGCTTGATGAGGAAATTTCCCGATATTGTTTTCTAATTCTGATAAAATCTCTTCCAATTGCATACTCAAAAATTTTCTTTGATAAAAAATAAAAATACTAAACAAATTTTAAGCATAGATTTGATTTCATTTATGCTAAGTTTCATTAATTTTAGGACTATGATATCCGTCGTGGAAAATCGCGATCGGCACTACTAGGACTTTTGTACTTAATCTAAGGAATCAACCATAGCTAATGTTTGCATTAACCGCTTAGATTCCTTGAGCATTTTTCCTGACAATAAAAGTTGATACCATTGACGTAGGTGCGAAGCACCGGGAGCAACGAGCTAATTAGGGGAAAATGCACTATTCAAGCAGTTTGACGGATAAAGAGTGGGAAATTATTCAACCCCTCTTGCCTAAGAAAAAAAGAACTAAACCCCCAACATGGAGTAAGAGGGAAATATTGGATGGGGTTTTATATCAACTAAAAAATGGTTGTAATTGGTGTGATTTACCCTCATATTTACCTCCCTACTCGACGGTGTTTTGGCATTACAAACAGTGGAGAGAAGAAGGAGTAATCGAAAGTACGAGGACGATTCACAAATTCACCACCACTAGTTGCGGGAATATATGCTCTGACTGGTAAGCGAGGAAAGTTAAATCCGGGTAGAAATCCTTTGTCCGGTATGTTGTCGCCCTTCCATTGTATTAATAGTAAAGGCATTGGTTTGATAAAATTTTTGGAAGAAATTATTAACAGAAATGTTTTCTTGTTCGCTATCTTGTAAGCGACGGACAGCTTTTCTCACAGTTTCAATAGAGGTTAATTTTTACGGGAGGAAATCATGTTGAATAAGAAGAAGATTTTAAATGGTATTGCTGGGGTGGGATTTTTTCTATCGGTTGCTTCTGGAACAGCTTTGGCTCAAAAACCTGTAGAAATGCCTGCTCATAAACAAGAAAACGTGCAGTTTCGCCGAGTTGAGCAACCTTTAGGATTAAAAGTTGCTGTAACTTTAGGTGGTATTGGTTTGATTGGGTTGGAGTTGTGGTGGTTTCTTTTGAGTAAATCTAAAGTTGTTCTTAATCCCAAAAACTAGCGTTGTTCGGTCTACACCGGGGTGTCGGCTTTTATCCTAAACTCACACTTACTGAGAGGATAATTTTGTAACAATAGTGTAAAAATAGACCTGATAATTATTCCAAAATATCAAGTGTTCAAAATTCTATATTTTCCATATCGAAGACTAAGCAAAGCTACGTCTATTTTGATTTTTATCAGTAAATGCTATATTTTTTGTAACTCTGCTGTTGCTATAGTACCCGAAATAATAACCCAAGCACCAAACCCGGAAGGCGACTTTAATCAAGAACGCTTTCCTCGATCGGCACCAATTATTGAACCTTTGGAGCCAGAAGGAAAGCCGCTGTTGCAGCCATCGACCGTAATTGTAGAACCTTCGGTAAACCCGTCGGACGATAGAATTACGGTTAATAAAATTCAAGTAACTGGAAGTACTGTTTTTGACACAGAAGATTTTAAGCCCATAACTCAGCTAGTACAAGGTAAAAGTGTCACTTTAGAAGAATTAAGAAAGGTTGCCGATGCTATCACTGAGTTGTATTTAGAACGGGACTACATTACTTCACGGGCAATTTTAGTCAATCAAAAAATTACCGATGGTGTTGTGCAAATTCGCGTCATTGAAGGTTCCTTAGAAAAAATCGAAATTCAAGGAACGCAACGTTTGAAACCAAGCTATGTGCGATCGCGTTTAGCGAATGGTGGAAATCCACCTTTGTCGAACAGAAGTTTGGAAGAGCAATTAAGATTATTGCGGATCGATCCAAATATTCAAAATATAGAAGCGAGTCTGCGTCCTGGAAGTAATTTTGGTCAAAGTATTTTGGTGGTGCGGGTCACTGAAGCGGAACCATTTCAGATGCAATTGGGAGTTGACAACTATTCACCACCAAGTGTAGGTTCCGAAAGATTGGGGATAAATACGAGCTATCGCAATCTGATTGGTATTGGTGATGAAATCGCTGCATCTTATTATCGTTCCACCAGAGGAGGCTCAAATATTTTCGATCTAAGTTATCAGGTACCTGTAAATGCGAAGAATGGTACTTTACAACTCCGAACTACCATTAATAACAACAAAGTTGTGCAGGAGCCTTTTAATGTTTTTGATATCCGAGGAGAATCGCAACTCTATGATATCAGCTATCGTCAGCCGTTAATTAGAACAACCCGTGAAGAATTTGCGTTATCTGTAGGTTTTAGCGTGCAGAACGGTCAAACCTTCACCTTTGCTGGAGCTACTCCCTTTGGTTTTGGTCCCGATGCAGAAGGAAACAGCCGCACCCGTGTAATAAAATTTGGGCAAGATTATGTGTTACGAGATGCTAAGGGTGCATGGCAAGTTAAGTCATTGCTCAGCTTGGGAACTGGCTGGTTTGATGCGACAATTAATTCAAACCCCGTCCCAGATGCGCGTTTTTTCAGTTGGTTAACACAGTTGCAGCGGGTACAACGTTTAGGTAAAGATAACTTGTTAATTGCTCAACTCGATATGCAGTTAACACCCAATGGTTTGTTACCATCCCAGCAATTTGTCGTTGGTGGGGGACAGTCTTTACGGGGTTATCGTCAAAATGTACGAGCGGGAGACAACGGGGTTCGCTTTTCCCTAGAAGATAGAATCACAGTAGGAAGAGATGCATCGGGAAATCCTTCTTTGCAAATAGCACCATTTTTTGATGCAGGTGTCGTCTGGAACGTTGATGATAATCCGAATCTTTTACAAAGACAAACATTTTTAGCTGGTGTGGGAATGGGTATATTATGGCAACCTATACCCCGCTTGAATTTGAAATTAGACTACGGTTTGCCTTTAGTTGAACTAGATGATAAAGGTAATAATGGAATGGCACTAAGATAAGCTGAAAGTAAGTGGCTGCAAAGACTTGAAGATTAGAGAAATAAAATGAAGTAAGGGGGAGATAGTGCAAAGCTAATTCGCGTAATTATTTCGCGAATTAAATGTAGCATTTGAGTTATTTATGTCTCTATTATTTTTTTAAACTACTAGCGGTGGAAATTACGCAGATTTTAAATCAACATGATACTGTCGTCTTGTTTTTTGCATTAAAGGATAAGCTTTAGGGCGGCGTTTTCTTACTCTTGGCTCACAGCGACCAGGACGTTTTGGAATTTCTTTATGAATTATTATCTTTAATAATGTTTGATAAATAATGTCACGAGCTTGTTCAGAAGTATTTAATAATTTAGGAATAAAATTATTAAAGTGGTGACGAGTTCCCTGTAATGATAAATTTAAGGGTGAAACTTTAAATGAAGAATTAGCTGATGAGAACATCAAGGTTCGTAGAAGATTATAAGCTAATAAAAATGCCCAAACTTCTTTGCGTATCAATGATGGAGTTTTACCTCGAAGAACATCCATCCCCAAAGTTGTTTTTAAATGTTTTAAGTTTACCTCAACACTCCATCTTTCGTCATAAAGCCTAACTATATCAACTGTAGAATATTCGTTCTTATCTAGTAATGTTGTAATTAAACTTACTTGTTTTGTACGAAAACCTGGGATAAAAATATAATAATAAATTTCTCTTACAATTAAAGTTACAGGTAAGGAATTAAATTCCTCCTGTGTTAAATCAGTTATCAGTTATCAGTTATCAGTCAGCCAGGGCGTATGGTGGGGGATTTAGACCCGCCACCAACGCATTCCACCTGGAGGTGGGGGACTTAAACCCAGGGATAAATAGAT
>JBHJOU010000567.1:0-3711 GCA_050329355.1 Rivularia sp. (in: cyanobacteria) | reverse complement strand
ATCTATTTATCCCTGGGTTTAAGTCCCCCACCTCCAGGTGGAATGCGTTGGTGGCGGGTCTAAATCCCCCACCATACGCCGTCAGGACTGATAACTGATAACTGATAACTGATTTAATACTGCCTAAATACAAACTCTGCCAAGAGGAATTGGCACAACCCCGGCACAAATAATTACACTTAAGATACTCCCATTAGCTGAGTGATCGACTAAACTGATGACCGAAAAAACAAGAATTTGTATCCTTGGTGGTGGCTTTGGTGGACTTTACACCGCTTTACGCTTAGTTCAACTGGATTGGGGAGAATCCCAGAAACCCGAAATCGTCCTAGTTGATCAAAATGACCGCTTTTTATTTTCCCCTCTGCTATACGAATTACTTACCGGAGAAATGCAAAGTTGGGAAATCGCTCCTCCCTATGAAGAACTTTTAGAAAATACAGGTATCCGCTTTTATCAAGCGACGGTATCTGGTGTTGATGCTGACCAAAAAAGAGTATATTTACAAGATGGTGCGGAGATTTCCTATGACCGTTTGGTATTAGCTATGGGTGGAGAAACACCTTTAGATATGGTACCCGGAGCCAATATATATGCTCATGCTTTCCGTACTTTGAGTGATGCTTACGCTTTAGAAGAAAAATTACGAATACTCGAAGAGTCGGATAAAGAAAAGATTCGCGTCGCAATTGTTGGTGGTGGTTATAGCGGTGTGGAATTAGCTTGTAAATTAGCTGATAGACTTGGGGAAAGAGGACGTTTTCGATTAGTTGAAATGGCTAATGAAATTCTCCGCAATTCTCCCGAATTTAACCGCGAAGCTGCAAAGAAAGCTTTAGATGAGCGGGGTGTATGGATTGATTTAGAAACAAAAGTAGAATCTATCGCCAACGAGAATATTTCTTTAGAATACAAAGGTGTTGTAGATTCGATTCCTGTAGATTTAGTAATTTGGACAGTAGGAACAAGAGTAACTCCCTTAGTCGAAAATCTTGCGGTTAAACATAACCAACGGGGAAAAATCGCCACCACAGCAACTTTACAGGTAGTAGATAATCCCGATATTTTTGCTTTAGGAGACTTAGCAGAAACATTTGATGCCGAAGGAAAACAAGTTCCCATAACCGCACAAGCAGCCTTTCAACAAGCAGATTATGTCGGTTGGAATATTTGGGCAAGTCTTACCAATCGCCCTTTACTTCCCTTCCGTTACCAACATTTGGGCGAATTTATGTCCCTGGGAGTAGACAACGCTACTCTTACAGGTTTGGGGATGAAAATGGAAGGAACATTTGGATATATTGCTCGTCGTCTTGCTTATCTTTATCGTCTCCCAACTCTAGAACATAAACTAAAAGTTGGTTTTAATTGGCTAACTCGTCCTATTATAGAAACACTATCGTCTTAGATTTTGGTGCAATAGGGACTCTTAGTGAAGAAAATCTCCAATTAAAAAATGAGTTTTACGGTGAATTCTCGATTACTGTTTTCCATGAAAAAAAACTGTAAGACCTTAATTTTTCGTGGGGTAAGAAGTCGGGTTTTTATCAGTGTTTCAGTTGTTACGGATATTTACCTTAAAAACCCGACTTCTATGATTTTCGTCAAACTCACGTAAATCTAAAATCTAAGAGTTGTGTGATAAATGCTCGATTACTGTTTTCCCATGGGGTAAGAAGTCTGGTTTTTATGACTATTTTCAGTTGTTACGGATATTTACCTTAAAAACCCGACTTCTATGATTTTCGTCAAACTCACGTAAATCTAAAATCTAAAATCTAAAATCCAAAATTGTTAAAGGTGGATGAAACAGCCGAAAGTCATTTTTTTAGATGCCGTAGGAACACTCTTCGGTATTAAAGGTAGTGTTGGCGAAGTTTACAGTCAAATTGCCAGAGAATTTGGCGTTGAAACCTCCCCAGCAACTTTGAATCAAACCTTTTTTCAAAGTTTTAAAGCTTCACCACCTCCAGTTTTTCCAGACGCACAAGAACAAGATATTCCACAACGCGAGTTTGTATGGTGGGAGCGGATTACTCGTACCACCTTTGAACAAGCTGGTGTTTTGCAAAAATTCGATGACTTTTCGACTTTCTTTAGTGAAGTCTATATCCATTTTGGCACAGGTGAACCTTGGTTTGTTTATCCCGATGTCCAAAAAGCTTTAAATAACTGGCAAAAAAAAGGAATCGAATTAGGTATATTATCCAACTTCGATTCCCGAATTTATTCTGTTTTACAATCTTTGCAATTAAGAGACTACTTTTGTTCCATTACCATTTCTACCCAAGCAGGTGCAGCTAAACCTAACCCCAAAATATTTGCGATCGCGCTCGAAAAACACAATTGTTCACCCGAAGCTGCATGGCATATCGGTGACAGCTTAAAAGAAGACTACGAAGGAGCTAAAACTGCTGGGGTTAGAGGTATTTGGCTAAATCGAAATCAGTGAACAGTTAACACTTAATAATCATTAAATGATAGTTGACAATTGGTCACTGATAACTGATTAGCTTCATCTTCTAACATCCGAATCAGGTTTTGATCGCCCATACGCTTAGCAACTTCCAAACGACGTTGTAAATCGCGGCATAAATTTGCTGAATGAGTACTATCTAACTGATTATTCTTTCTGTTACTTCTAATGAATAGGTTATTACTTTTAGCAAAAATAGAATTTAATTTTTGACGCTGCTTTAATTTCTCAACTTCTTCTGGATTCCCAGAATAATAAGCAGCACCGCGATAATTTAATTCAACTGCATTGCGATTTACAGGCGTGAGGCGTGAGTAATGACAATTCCACTCTACACCCCGATATTTCCCACAGACTCCCTGAGTAGTTACTTCAACTGCTACAGGAACATATTCATATTTAATTCCACGATAAGTAAGCTGCATAATCTCCTCCTTGCCTCTTTATATCTCAAACGCTGAACAAAACGAGGCGCTTTGATAGGGCTATTTTTCCTACTTCCGTCTTTACAAGCGAGTTAACAATCTACTTATTGTTATCTGCTGCATAAAGATGAACGACTCACATTTCTGTATCTATTGTAACTGTTTTTTCTAAAGTTAGGGTATCGTAACAAAATTTTTGATTTTCTTTATAATTTCAAGTTTGGTAAAGAAGTGGGGTTTTGATGAGATTTGTAAGGGTGTTACAGGTATTTATACTAAAAAAACCGACTTCTGTTGTCTACGAAGCACAAAGTTATCCGCTGATGTTGATTTGAAATTTTGTCATTAGTTTTAATGGGTTGTAGAGACGCGAAATTATGCCCTATGATGCTATCGCGTCTCGCTCCCTGGTAGTAGCTGTTTATCTGCATCGCTCCCAGTTTACGTATAAAAACAAGAAAAAAGTTCATCAAAAGTCTCTATAAATGGTTGATCACAGACATCACTCTCACAAAAGTTCTTAATGAACCAACCTCCAGTATTTTTATTAATAATAAGTTGCAAAACTTCATGAACTTTCACTAAAATACTTTTATAGATATAAAAAACTTGTTACTTACGACGGATAACTTCTAATGACATTTTTAACGTTATCTCAACCTATCCTGCGCGATAAACAGGAAGATTTAGATTACCAGGATTTACAAGGTATTTGGCGGATAAGTGGCAAAATTGGGAATATAAGATTAATTTCAGGATTTTATACTCGCATAGACCAAGTATTTATCATTTGGGGATTAATATGCACGG
>JBHJOU010000332.1:0-10536 GCA_050329355.1 Rivularia sp. (in: cyanobacteria) | reverse complement strand
ATATAGTTTTCTTGGTTCGGAACCCTTGAGTTGTCGTCGCTTTCGCGTCTCTCTCTCAGGCACTTATACATAGTACCGAGAGAATTTGTTTGTGTCAACTCTTTTTTCCAAGTTTTTTGATCTTTTTTTTTATCGATTCCTCAAACTATTGCTCAATAAGGATTGTGAGCTATATTTTTTTTTTGAGGTTTAGTCGAAATAGCTTGGTTGAAACTCCTCTTGATTCGATTTCTGGTAATTATGACGAAACTAAGCCCCAAGGAAACTCGAATAAGTAGAAGTCTCGGTGCTAACCTTCCGCAAAATTAATCAATTAACTGAAAATCACAAAAATTCATCTCATGAGTATCCATAAAACTTGAGTCTTAGGTTGCGGGAGTACACTACGCCATTTGCTTCAAGTAGATAGATAGAGCCACCCAACCCACTGGCTCCTTTAGTCAACTGTAACCACACCTGAAATTCTCCGAACCACACAAATATCTATCTTGATCGCGCTTTGTGTGGGTACGGGGATAAAGCTCCGCCCTAAAAGTGCGGAGAATAGTTACAAGTCAGAAACTATATTACAAGTCAGAAACTATATATAGTTACTAATACCACTGCGAGTCTGTAAAAAGTAAAAAGTCTTATAAAATAAGGATTTTAACCGTTGGCAATGAGAAGATGGAAGTCATCAAAAATTTTGGTTTGAAACCCCGTCCTATAAAGACGGTTGAGTACACCCTCTAAAATAGGACTTACGCAACCGGCACATTTTCCTTGTAGGGTGCTGTGACACTTAATTAAAATTTGAACGTAATAATAAGGGTTGTAGTGTCACGCACCATCCGAGTTTTGTGACACTTGGGTAAGCCCTGTAAAACAATAACCGCGCCAAAAATTCCGCAAACTATACAAGTACAGATTATTTGTGATAACTATAGAGGTCAAAAAGCATCAGCAAGCGCGATTGCGCTTGCTGTTGTGCAAAATTAATTAGACATTCCAAAACGCTGAAATCCTTGCAATGAACCGCACCCCGAAGGGTGAATGCTATCTCCCGGAGGGAGACGCTCGAAGAACGTTCCTCGCTTCGGACAATATATAATTAATTTTGCCTAAGCACTTATTGCCCTAATCACAAACGATGATATATCTCAAAGTTGGTATTCAGATAAATCCGAAGCAATTAACTTATCAATTAGCTCCGTAACACCAGCACCACGACTATTCTCTGTTACAAAAGTCGCAGCTTCTTTCACTACTGGTAATGCATTATTTACTGCTACAGAGATTCCACACACATTAAGAAAATCTAAATCATTTTCAGCATCACCAACACCAACAACATTCTCTGGTAATAACTGCATATCTTCCAAAGCTGCTGCTAAACCTGACGCTTTGTTGATACCAGTTGGTAAGATCATGAGTGCACCTTTATTCAAAATGATTTCTAAATCTAATCCTAACTCGTTAATAACTTCTGATATCGTTGTCTCATGTTTATCCGAACTAGCTACTATGACTTCTCCCACTGAGAAATCGACTTCATGTTCTTCTAGCTTGTTGATAAACTCTTGAGGTGGTTTTTGAGCTAATAATTCTTTCTTACGATTAGCAGGTGTATACAGTAAAGGACCATTTTCCGCTACTACAATATCAAATAAATCGATTTGAGGGAATGCTCTTAATAAATCATCTAAGTGACGACCAGTAATCAAAATTAATTTTCTACCAGAAGAACGTAGACGCTTTAGTGCTGCGATGGTTTCCTCGTTGACATCACCATGTGTTGCTAATGTACCATCGTAGTCTGTAGCTAGTATTAAATAACGCATAATAATAATGTGAAAGTTATGAAGGAAATACCAACAAATGTTACACATAGGATTTATCCTGCATAAAGCCGGCTTCTATACAAAATCCTTGTCTTTAGCATCAGATATCACCGAATAAACCCGATTTATGACTTCACTTGTGTGAATAACGAGATGGATTTTAGTTGTGTAGCAACCATCCGAATGCGTTTTATTTACCGAAAAAAAATCGGGACACTGAAAGCCATATTAACCAAGTAATTTTATTTATGAAACCTATAACCCCTGCACTACCTTCATTTATAATTTTGGATGAGTATCTTAAAGATTGGTTGCGAGAAGATATAGGTCGTGGCGATCGCACTACCCAAAGTCTGTTAATTCAAGATATAACATCAGGGTTAGCGCAGTGGACAGCTAAAGAGAACGGAATCATTGCTGGATTACCTGTTGCAAGGAGAGTATTTCAACTTCTCAATGAAAAAGTTAATTTTATTGCATTGGTGAATGAAGGAGAATATTGTGAGTCAGGAACTGCGATCGCAAAAATCGAAGGTTCCCTTGATGCTTTGTTGACTGGGGAAAGAGTTGCTTTAAATTTGGCAATGCGTTTGAGTGGTATTGCAACGCTAACGCGAAAGTATGTAGAAAAAATTGCGGATTTACCTAGTTCATTTGTCGATACTCGCAAGACTACACCAGGTTTAAGAATTCTGGAAAAGTACGCGACTCAAGTAGGTGGTGCGATCAATCATCGTATGGGTTTGGATGATGCGGTGATGATTAAAGATAACCACATTGCAGCTGCGGGTGGAATTGGTAAGGCAATAACTTCTATTCGACAACGAATACCTTATCCTTTAACTATAGAAGTGGAAACAGAAAGTTTAGAACAAGTAGAAGAAGCTTTGAAATATCAAGCCGATATTATTATGTTGGACAATATGAAACCGAATATGATGCGCCAAGCTGTAGAAGTGATTCGTCAGCATAATAATAGAGTGAAAATTGAAGCTTCCGGCAACGTCACCCTCGAAACCATTCGCACTATCGCTGAAACTGGGGTTGATTATATATCGAGTAGTGCGCCGATTACTCAATCAAAATGGTTGGATTTGAGCATGAAAATCAATTAAATTTTAGATTTTAGATTTTTTTGGATTAAAAATTCCAATTATCAGTCAATTACTCACAGTCATATCTACCGATATAGTAACATCCGGAAATGTTAACGGGTAAATCGTCCCTTTAGTTACGGTAGATTTTGAAGCATATTCTGCATCTGATGGCTGTCGAAATATAATCAACTGTCTTTTTTTGAGATTTACCACCCAATATTCAATAATAACCCCGTAAACTATTGCAGGGAGCAACTCTACATCCAGAAAGCGATCGCAGTAGCCACTCCCTGTGAGATTATCGCCAAAACTTAATTTCAGGATATAGGATGGCACTCTACGAGCGAATTGGGAAAAACTACACTCAGTAAAGAGCGATCGCCATATCGCTGACAAATTTGGGCGATACTCCATAGGAGTGGCTATCGCCAACGCAGTAAAAGCATCTTGAAAATGATGTCTAAATATCTGCGTTTCGGATGTTAGAAAATTTCTGAATATTCACCCATGCTTGGGTATTTACTCAGAAAGATTCGGTATAATATTTGGATGTTGACGTTAGCGAAGCGTGACATAGTAGTGTCATTATCCAGAAAAGTTCTTGATATTATAAAACTATCTGTAATGCTTTATACTAATAAATTATTTGGCGTGATAGCCGGAAACTTTCGGGTTAATAAATAGTTATGCGTTACATGACAAGAGGCGGTAAATGGTGAATTTTGATATTAGCGATGTTAGAAGAATGACAAAAATGCTTGCTCCGACAGCAGATTTTGACAGTTATTTTACTTTTTATTATGACGAAACAAACAATATTAGAAAATTCTAGCGGAAACAATACCCAAATTGTGGGTTTTGACCAACCGCATCTGCGACGGTATTATCCAGCTTTAACGCAAACCAAGACGAGGAATTTGCCCCTGGTGTGTACTGATCAACCAGAAAAAGTTTAGCATTTCCCAATATATTGAATATATTTAGTCAGCCAGATGTCACTTACGATCGCTATCGGGATAAAGGGAGGGAGTATTTGCTATATCCCTAACAATTTCCAGAAATGTTGATAATACTGGTGTTATATTTTCGGATTTCCAAGCAATACCTAATCCCGCTATTGGTGCTTCAGGAGTTAGTACACGATAAACAACTCCGGTACGTTGGAAATTTTTCACATGGGATGGTAATAACGAAATGCCCATTCCCGCAGCAACAAATCCTAACATTACTTGCATTTCTCTAGCTGCACAAACCACATTTGGACGTAAGCCAACTCTTTGATAAATATCAAAAATCTGTTCGTGTAACCCACAACCTCTGTCACGAGATGCTAAAACCAACGGTTCGTTAGCAAGTGCTGTAATGGGAATTTCTGACTGTGACGCTAAAGGGTGATTTTCTGGCAAAGCTAATACTAAAGGTTCTTCCAGCAATATCTCCACTTTTAAATTTGCATCAGTGATTGGTGGAATCACAAAACCAACATCCAGATTATTTTCTGCGATCGCAATTACTTGTTGACTAGTTTCCATTGGTTGCATGATTACCTCCACTTCAGGAAAGCGATCGCGAAATGCTTTAATAGAAATGGGTATAATGTCATACACAGATGAACCTTGAAATCCAACGGTTAATTGACCAATTTCTCCACGACTAGCTCTGTTGATTATTCGTATTCCTTGATCAAAACGAACGAGAATTTGCTCAACTTCTATAAGGAAAATTTGACCAGGTACAGTTAATTTTATTTGACGTTGGTTACGTTCAAATAGTATAGTTTTAAGCTCTTTTTCTAGATTTTGAATTTGACGACTGAGGGATGGTTGGGTAATGTTTAACCTTTCTGCTGCACGACCAAAATTTAATTCTTCGGCTACAGCTAAAAAATATCTCAAGTGACGCAATTCAATATTTTGATGATTTTGATTCATGCTTAAAAGCTATCGATTACTAGCAAAGAAGGTATTGGACTAGGAAACAGGCATTATTCTAGAGTATTAAAGAATGTGGTAAATACTGAATATAGTTTTTAGGGTACAAGGTCAAAAAGATGGTAAAAATTCTACATATTGATACAAGTCCCAGAGGGGAACGTTCTCACTCAAGGACTTTAACAAATGACTTTGTGGCAAATTGGAAAAATTCTCATCTAGACTCGACAATTACTTACCGAGATATCGGACATCAAATTATACCCCCAGTTAGTGAAACTTGGATAGCAGCAGCATTTTCTCCCCCCAATACTCACACACCAGAATTGACTGCTGCTTTGCAAATTTCCGACGAATTAATTGATGAGTTGGTTGAATGCGTAGACCCTTCGGGTCTTGTCGTTAGACATCGCTATATTTTCAGCGTACCAATGTACAATTTTGGCATTCCTGCAAATTTCAAAGCCTATATCGACCAAGTTTGTCGGGTTGGATGCACTTTTGTGGTTAATCAACAAGGTGGTTACGATGGATTATTAACTGGTAAGAAAATGTTGGTAATTACTGCGAGGGGTGGAAGTTTTCCTGCTGGAACTCCTGCGGCTAATTTTGACTTTCAGGAACCTTATATTCGGACTGTTTTTGGATTAATGGGTGTAACTGAGATTAACTTTGTGAATGCAGAAAACCTGGCAATGAAAGGTGATGTGCGGGAACAATCTTTGCAGTCAGCAAAAATCCAATTAACACAATTAATTACAGATTGGAATTAATGCAGCAAGTGAAATTTATATCTGTTTTTGTAACACTTTTCCTGACTAGTATCGGGATGAGTGTCACAGTTCCTCAATCATTTGCTGATACTAACAACGAATTTACTTCAGTTACTTCCGTCAATCAATTAAAAGATGTTCAACCCACCGATTGGGCTTTTCAAGCATTACAATCTTTGGTAGAAAGATATGGTGTAATTTCTGGTTATCCCGATGGAACTTTTCGGGGAAATCGTGTCCTAAGCCGTTATGAATTTGCGGCTGGTTTAAATGCGGCTTTAAACAGAATTAACGAATTAATTAGTACGGGAAAAGAAAGTTTAGTCTCTCGTGAAGATTTAACTATATTACAACGATTGCAAAAAGAGTTTGCAGGGGAATTAGCAACTTTACAAGCAAGAATTGATATCTTAGAAACCAGTAATGTAGAACTTTCAGCAAATCAGTTTTCCACCACTACCAAATTAACCGGACAGGTGGTAATGGCAGTTAATGCGGGTGAATTTACTGGAGATAAAATCATTGCTCCTAGAGGTGCTGTAATTAGTCAAAATGACCCTAATTCAACTTTTATTTACCGCACTAGTTTAGATTTAAATAGTAGTTTTAAAGGTTCAGATTTGCTCAAAATTCGCTTAGTAACCGGAAGTGACGGGGCAAATGATAGCGCTACAGGTTTTCTTGAACCAAATTTTGGTAGCGTTTTAGATTACTCAATTCAAGGACGAAATAATCAAATTAGTCTCGCTCGTTTATATTACACCTATCCTGTTAACCAAGATTTAAAAGTTAGTATTGGACCCGTATTAGTTGCGCCCGATTTTGTTGATAAAAATCGCTATGCAAATGTCAGCTTTAAAGATTTTTCTACCCAATCTTTTGCTAACAATTTCATTCTATTGCCGAGAGCAGGTGGTGCAGGTGCAGTAATCGACTGGCATCCAAAAGGTAGCTCAATCAAACTACGAGCCGCATATATTGCTGGAGATTCGACAAATCAACTACCCGATAATCAACGCTTAATTGGTGGTGGAGGTTCGCAAGATATTCGACTATTTCCTAATGCTGGAGGTGGTGCAAATGGAGGTTTATTTGGTGACCCATATCAAGGTTTTGCCGAGTTAGAATATTCCCCTAACAAAGCTTTTAATGTCCGTTTGCAATACAGTGGTGGAAAAATATTTGGAAGCAGTTTTCAAGGAGTTGGTGTCAATTTTGATTATGCTTTGAACTCCCAATTTGGTATATTTGGTCGCTACGGTTATGCAAATTATCCAAATACTAGCTTAGGTGATATTTATCCTAATTATTGGATGGCTGGATTTAGCTTACAAGATTTGTTTGTTAAAGGGGGTATTTTGGGAGTTGCAATTGGTCAACCATTTATAGAAAGTGCAGTCGGAAATAGTACGCAAACTAATTATGAAATCTTTTATAACTTACCCGTAAATGATAATATTCGCATCACCCCATTACTACAAATTGTCACAAATCCCAGCAATCAAAATGATAACGATAGGATTATTAGTGGGACATTACGGACAGTATTTTCATTTTAAATTAGTTTAATCAGTCATTTATAATTCATTTAAAATAAAAATGTACAACAAAGGAAAATTCAATGACCATTAAACTTGACCTAAAACCAGAAACAGAAGCTAGATTAATGGCTCAAGCATCAGCACAAGGAATATCAGTAGAGCAATACCTACAATCATTAATCGAAAATAATTTTTTGCAAATTGATGGACAACATCGTATTCCCAAAACAGAAACTACTGAGGATTGGGTTACTTTACTAGAACGATTTTGCAACAATCCGGCTTTGGCAAATGTACCACCTTTGTCAGATGAAGCAATTAGCCGCGAAAGTATTTATCAGGAACGGGAAGATAACCAGCTATGAACTATTTGGTAGATACCAATTTTCTGCTGCGTTTAGCTCAAAACACTAGCCCTTTCCAGCAATATACTCGTAATGCTTACTTCACTTTGCGATCGCAAGGTGAGGTATTAATAATTGTGCCACAAAACCTGGTTGAATTCTGGGCAGTTGCGACAAGACCTGTGGATGTTAATGGATTAGGTTTGTCGATTGAACTAGCATCTCAAGAACTATCCCAAATTAAGCAGCTATTTCGGCTCCAACTCGATACTCCAGAAATCTTGATGATCTGGGAGAAACTTGTTGTCAAATATCAAGTCAAAGGCAAACAAGCCCATGATACACGATTAGTTGCAGCAATGATTGCTCATCAAATTACCCATTTACTAACTTTTAATACTGCTGATTTCAAACGGTTTATAGAAATTACGGCAATCGATCCACGGGATATGTCTACCACATAAAGTTAATGCCTAAATCCAACCCCAACTCAACATTTACCAAAGCGACACTCCTTGTAATTAGCACCCTCACAGTCATGTCAGGTGCTACAATTGCCCCTTCTCTACCTGCGATGCGGGAATATTTTAATAACGTTCCCAATGCCGATTATTTAGTTAGATTAGCCCTAACATTACCTGCATTACTTATTGCTTTAGGTGCGCCATTAGTTGGGATTATTATTGATAAACTTGGACGTAAACCCTTATTAATTATCTCCTTAATTCTCTACGGGATTGCCGGAAGTTCCGGTTTAATTCTCAATAGTTTAGACTTAATTTTAATTGGACGGGCATTATTGGGTGTTAGTGTGGCGGGAATTATGACAACCGCTACAACCTTAATTGCAGATTACTACATTGGGGCAGCAAGGGCGCAATTTTTAGGATTACAAGCCGCATTTATGGGGTTGGGAGGTGTGTTTTTCCTCTCATTTGGTGGTATTATCGCTGACCAAAATTGGCGTTATCCTTTCGGTATTTACTCGTTCTCGCTGCTACTTGTACCATGTGCTGTGTTTTTTTTGACGGAACCGGAACGCAACCCATCTATCAACCCGAATCCCGGAATGGTTGCAGAGACTCCCCAACGTTTACCAATCAACCTGGTAATTATCACCTACAGCATTGGTATATTGACCCAGATTGTATTTTATTTAATTCCTGTCCAAATACCCTTTTATCTCAAACAATTATTTGGTGCTGGTGCATCTCAAAGTGGACTTGCGATCGCATTAGCAACTCTATTCTCAGCAATAGCCTCTTTATTGTACAGACAAATCAAAGCCAAACTCAGTTTTACCGCCATTTACGGCATTGCATTCCTAAATATGGGGATTGGTTACTGCTTTATTAGTTTGGGAAATCAATATTCGATTGTATTATTAGGACTTGCGATCGCAGGTTCCGGTTTAGGTTTATTAATGCCAAATATGAATTTTTGCTTGACTTCCGTCACCCCTGATGCAATGCGAGGCAAAGTTTTAAGCGGAGTGACAACATCACTATTTTTAGGACAGTTTCTCTCACCTGTGTTGAGTCAACCCATAAGCGGAAAACTCGGTTTAGCTACTACCTACGCATCCGCAGGAGGATTTATGTTGGTTTTAGCAGCAGTAGCGCTAGTTACTTTGTGGAAATGGCGTTAATTTCCCCAACGTATTTACGACATATTTCGCAAACAGCTTGTGCATCTCCACCCATACCTACAAATCGATTTATCCCCACTTAATAATATAATCATCATATTAATTGGGTTATTATTGTGAGTTTTGATAATGTCTGTAAAGTGCTGGCAGAGAAATATCCAGCAGATTTTGTTAGGTGGTTAATTGCTGAAGAATCTACCAATGTTAAGGTGTTAAAAACGGAGTTAAGTTTAGAACCAATTCGTGCAGATTCTGTAACTTTTCTACAAACTGCTAATCAGATTTTGCATATTGAATTTCAGACTTTAACACAGTCAAATCCGGCGATTCCTTTCCGAATGCTGGATTATTCTGTGAGGTTAAAACGTCAATATAAGTGTCCAGTTGTACAGGTTGTAATATTTTTGCAGGAGACGGATGATGAAATTGCTTTTACTGAAGAATATGTGGATGATACAACTAGACATCGCTATCGTGCAGTAAGAATGTGGGAGCAAGATTCCAGCTTATTTTTGAGTAATTCGGCATTGTTACCGTTAGCACCTTTGTGTCGAACTGATTCCCCACGAGATTTATGATCGCAGATTGCTGCTGTAGTCGCTAAAATTTCAGATAGGGAGACAAGGCAAAATACGACAGCATATATTGACATTTTAGCAGGTTTGCGGTTTGAAAAGGATTTGATTCGTCAGTTATTAAGTGAGGATATTATGCAAGAATCGGTTATTTATCAGGATATTTTGCACAAAGGTGAGGAACGTACAATCATACGTCAGCTTAATCGACGTTTTGGTGAAATAAATTCGTCATTGATTGAATCGATGCGATCGCACTAGCAGAGTGAGTAGATATTTTATTGTAGGTTGGGTGAAGTTTAGCTTGCTTCCCGGAGGGTAACGCAACCCAACATTCTAATTTCTATATTTATAGTAGTTGAAAATTTGTTAGTTTTTTCCGCTCAGTTATGCTGGGTTACGCAAAACCTACACCCAACCTTGTATTGCGATCGCACTGGGGTAGTCGCTTGCTAGCAGGAATGAAGATAAAAGGGGTTCTTCCGTACTTAGTGGCAATGGCACAACAAAACAACCCAAAACTCCAAATTTCAACATGAACGAGGTTTATTTATTTCACTAACTGCAATTTCGCAACTACTGGAAGATGATCTGAACCTGCTTGTTTGCCAACATAAGCATCTATTGTTTGAATTTGTTTTGTATGCCATATGTAATCAATCCTAAAAGTAGGAAAAAGTGGACTTAGGTATGTATGTCCAAAACCCCATCCCGCTTCCTGAAAACTATCCCTCATTAAATGATGCATTTGAGAATAAGTTTCTGATGTATCGGTAAAATTACAATCACACATGAATATTACCGGCT
>JBHJOU010000592.1:0-25360 GCA_050329355.1 Rivularia sp. (in: cyanobacteria) | reverse complement strand
CGTTGCAGGTTCAGAGGCATTCGAGTTGAGCAGCAAGGCGGGAAGCCCTGAAACACTAAGCCCAATGCAGGCGGGTGAACCAATTGTACCATACTCGTTTGCAGCGGTAGGAGTTTGCTTGTCTCGTCGTCGGTGTCTTTCCTGTTGGCTGTGCCAAAGCGGTCAGACACCACTCCTCGACTCGCTCGCATTCTTCCCGGCGCTCACCCTTCGGGTAGAGCGCGGGGCTGCTGCTGTAAAAGCTCAAAACTTATGTGGCGGACTACTAGTGGTCCTTTGCATTAAATTTGACGGATTCGTTTTCTCCCAAACCTAGAGAGACGTTATGTATAACGTCTCTACAGCCCATCATAATTAATGAAATAGACCACTAGGTAAAAAATCGGGTTTTTGATCAAAACTCGACTTCTAAGTTAATTACGCTACTTTTGGCATTTGAGAATATACGACTCCTTGATAATAAGTTTGTAGCTGACGGGTAGCAGCTGACCATCCCCAAAGTTCGGCTTCTTGACGAGCGTTTTGACGGATAACTTCTCGCTGTTGTTTTTCCTCCAAAAGACGAAGGGTTGCAGCAATTGCGCTTGCATCATCAGATGTTGGCTCGAACAGATACCCATTAACTCCATCTGTAACAATATCTGGAATACCACCGGAACGTGCTGCAACTACCGGACATCCAGCAGCCATTGCTTCTAATAGTACTAATCCTAAAGTTTCGGTACGAGAAGGAAAAACGAAAGCATCAGCGCTAGCAAAGGCTGAACCTAAATCTGTTCCAGTAAGATAGCCGACAAAATAAGTATTCGTTCCCACAAAATGTTTTTCTAAAGCTTCACGATGAGGTCCATCTCCTACTAAAGCTAATCTAGCTTCTGGAATAGCTTCTAAAATAGGCTTAATCCGCTCAATTTCCTTTTCGGCAGATAAACGTCCAACATAAAGCAGTAGAGGACTCGAAGGATGATTTTGCGACAGACGCTGACGCATTTGGTCGCTCGCAAGACTGGGATGAAATAATTCTGTATCAACTCCTCGCTGCCATAAATCTACACGCTCTATACCGTGATTGGTCAATTCTTTGACCATTGCCGTGGAAGTACATAAGTTCAAAGCAGCTTGATTATGACCTGCTTTAAGCAACTCCCAAAGCAATCCTTCGAGCATTCCCAAACCATAATGTTGTAGGTATTGCGGTAAATGAGTATGATAGGAAGCCACCAGGGGAATGTGATTTATTTTACTATGAACAATCCCAGCTAAACCTAGCACTGCGGGGTTAACTACATGAATAATATCTGGTTTAAATTCTTCCAAAATTTCACCAATCGCCGGACGAGGTAAGGCTAATGTTAACTCCGGATACATTGGTAGAGGAAAGCCAGAAATTCCATAAATTTTAGCTCCCTTGTATTCTGTCATTCCGCCATCGGGACAAATAACTAATACTTGGTCGCCGTTACGTTGTAAATGTTCGACGGTATGACGAAGGCGTGTTACGATACCATCAACTTTAGGTAAAAATGTTTCGGTAAATAAGGCAATTCTCATACAATACTATTGAATACAGCACTTTGAGCGGATAATCGTCCCATCGTAATTTTACGTAAATTCTGTTTAGAAAGTATATGAACGATGAAGCTGGCGCGATCGCTTGCAGAAATTTTTTAGGGACTTGCAAAAAATAATTTATCCAATAGACATCTCCGAAAATTAAGAAAATTAAATATATGTGAACATATATGTGAACCGAAACCCTCGCAAAGACGCGAACGGTACCGCGTCTCTAGATTTTTTCCGGAGATGTCTAATAACCCTAGTGTGAGCTTCTAGCGGGACTATATGTCTCAAGGGAGCTAGAAGCTCGCACTACCTAATAAGATTAAATATTTTGTGTTTTGGAAGTCCCTTAAACCTCTTGGTGCCAAAATTCTCGACTATAAACTTCAACTTTAATTTAAAGCCATTGTCGGACATTTGGTTATGGTAAAAGTTTGTAAACAGCTGAAAAAAATTTTAGTAGCTAGCGATTAGCTGTAAATTTTTGTAACAACCGGATTGCTAACTACTAAAAAATTGATTAATCCTTACTTTCTATGCCAAGAGACTTTTGGCAAAATTTGTTTTTGATCAACTCTTTGCTGATACTTCACAGCAAAGTTCAATAAAGAATCCAACAAAGAATCGGAAAGTAAGTGGGGCTGTAAACCCAAATCTAGGAGTTTGGTATTTTTGGCATTAAAATAATGTTGCTCCGACTCTACTCTGGGGTTGTCTAAATGATTGATATCTACATTCAACCCTATGGCATTACCAGCTTTTTTCACCATCATTGCTAAGTCGCTGATGCTAAACAGTTCTGTGAACTGGTTAAATACGCGGAATTCGCCAGATTGAGCGGGATTGGCGATCGCCAATTCAATACACCTCACAGTGTCTCGGATATCCAGGAAGCCTCTAGTTTGTCCGCCTTTACCGTAAACGGTGAGAGGATGGCCAATAGCGGCTTGGATGCAAAAACGGTTTAATGCTGTACCAAATACACCATCGTAGTCAAGACGGTTGATCAACATTTCGTCCATGCCGGTTTCTTCGGTTAAGACACCGTAAACTACCCCTTGATTCAAGTCTGTTGCTCGCAATCCCCAAATTCGACAAGCAAAATGGATGTTGTGGCTGTCATGAACTTTGCTCAAGTGGTAGAAACTACCCGGTTGTTTGGGATAAGGTAATGTGTCTTTACGTCCGTTATGTTCGATGGTGATGTAACCTTCTTCGATATCGATGTTAGGTGTACCATATTCTCCCATTGTCCCCAACTTCACCAAATGACAGTCGGGAAAATCTTCGCGCATGGCATAAAGTATGTTCAATGTGCCAACGACGTTGTTTACTTGGGTTAAAACAGCGTGTTCGCGATCAATCATCGAAAAAGGAGCCGAGCGCTGTTCGCCAAAATGTACTATGGCTTCCGGCTCAAATTGATGTAGAGCTTTTTGAAGAAATTCGTAGTTAGTAATATCGCCGATAAACAATTCGATTGAATTACCAGTTAAATCCTTCCACCGCTCTATACGTTGCCCAATGGGTGTAATCGGCGTTAGGGTTTGCACGCCTAATTCATTATCCCAGTGCCGTCGCACTAAATTATCTAAAATTCCAACTTCGTAACCACGATTGGAAAGGTAAAGCGCGGTTGCCCAACCGCAATAGCCATCGCCACCAATTACCAGGACTTTCATTTTCACGCTTTTTATACTCGCTGATAGCTAAATCTATCAGGTTTATGTCCCTTCTCAACCATTCTCAAGATACTAACTCCAAATTTTTTGACTAATAAAGCATCTACTTGGGGCGACAAAACCCTTTTAAACCCACATAATCCCCATATAAATTAAATAATTTGGAACTTTTTTTGTTTTTTTCTACTTTGCGATCGCCCACCGAGGACTTTACCATTTTCTGCTGTTTCCACCTCTTCAATATAGTAGTTTCAGTCTTTAATATTAAGAACTGTTACAAAACTGCCGTCAAAACGCTTTACCGTCTTGACAAGGAGAAAGGAAGCCGATATCGTGAGATACATACCCGGGTAAGAACGTAAAAAAGTTATATGCAAGCTAAGCAAAAAGTTACTTTGTATCTATCCCCAGAACTGCACAGAAGTTTGAAAATACGTTCAGCAGTCGAAAGCGAACCAATGTCAGAGCTTGCCGAACGCGCCCTGGTTTTTTATCTAGCAAATTCCGAGTTGGTGGATGAAGTCGAAGGGTCTTGCGGAAGAACTCACAGGGTTTATTCGTGTCCCACTTGCGAAAGTTCGCTTTTATTAAGGGAAGGAGAATTGGTTGCTCTAGGTAACCAGCCAGGAATGATTGGTAAAGATGTTTCTATCGAAGATGAGATGAAGCAAGAGGAAGAAATTAATCAAAAAGATTCGTCCGAATTGGTTCCTTGTTAGCGAATTGGGATTATGAATAGTTGATTTGATCATTAATTCTGTCTTTACCAAAACGATGTCTGTAGTGTTTTTAGGTCTCAAGTAGGTTGATAAATGAAAGAAGAGCTCAACATACTTATTCAAGCTCAATATCCCCTCATCTACCTTGTGACCTCCGAGGAAGAGCGGGCAGAGCAAGCAATTTATTCCATCGCTCAATCTTCAAAGCCGCAGCGTCGATTGTATGTATGGACGGTAACTCACGGTATCGTGGAGTATGGTCAAGCCCGGACTGCAACACAACACAATACAGTATCCCCGGAAGCGGCGATTGAGTGGATAATCCGGCAGAAAGAAGCAAGTATATTTGTATTAAAGGATTTACATCCATTTATAGAAGCGCCTGCAACAACGAGGTCATTACGAGATGCAATTGCTAGCTTTAAAGGCACACAGAAAAATATAATTTTGATGTCGCCAATGCAGCAAGTTCCCATCGAGTTAGAAAAAGAAGTTGTGGTACTTGACTTCCCATTGCCAGATATGTCAGACCTAAATAAAGTTTTGGATAGTCATTTAGGTCAGCAAGGTGCGCGGCGATTAACAACTGAAGCAAGGGAAAAGTTACTCAGGGCGGCTCTAGGATTAACTAGAGATGAAGCGGAGAAAGTATACCGTAAAGCTCAAGTAACAACGAAGCGTTTAACTGAACAAGAAGTAGATATAGTATTATCTGAGAAGAAACAGCTAATCCGACGCAATGGTATATTAGATTACATTGAAGAAGATGAAACGATTGATGCTGTTGGAGGCTTGGAAGAGTTGAAGAAGTGGCTAACACAGCGCTCTGATGCCTTCACGGAGAAAGCAAGAGAGTATGGTTTGCCGCAACCGAAAGGAATGTTAATTCTGGGGGTTCCGGGCTGTGGAAAGTCTTTGATAGCAAAAACGACTTCTAGACTATGGGGATTACCGCTGTTACGGTTGGACATGGGGCGAGTCTATGACGGCTCAATGGTAGGACGAAGTGAAGCCAATTTGCGGAATGCTCTTAAAACAGCAGAATCTATTTCCCCAGCCATATTATTTATAGACGAACTGGATAAATCATTCGCTGGTAGCTCCGGCTCTGGTGACTCTGATGGAGGTACTTCCAGTCGAATATTTGGATCTTTCCTAACTTGGATGCAAGAGAAAAAGTCGCCTGTGTTTGTGATGGCAACTGCCAACCGGGTTGAACGCTTGCCAGGAGAGTTTTTAAGGAAAGGTCGATTTGATGAAATTTTCTTTGTGGATCTGCCTACATCTCAGGAAAGGCAAGATATTTATACGATCCACTTGAATAAGCGCCGTAAAGACATCTCCAGATTCGATCTGGAACAACTTTCAAAGATGTCTGATGGTTTTTCTGGGGCGGAAATTGAGCAAGCGATTGTAGCAGCAATGTACGAAGCTTTTGCTCAAGAGCGCGAGTTCACCCAGTTAGATATTATAGCTGCACTCAAAGCGACGTTACCGTTGTCTCGAACGATGCAAGAGCAGGTAACCGCGCTTCGAGACTGGGCGAGACAGCGAGCGCGTCCAGCCGCAGCCTCCGTCGCTGAATATCAGCGAATGGAGTTTTAAAAAGCTTTCTCCTGTGAATGCAGGAGCAAAGACTAGCAAACCCAAAGCTAGTAAATAAAAAAACCGCGTAATTATAAACGCGGCTTAGCCTAAAAAACCGTTGTCTTAATCTCAATCTTCTTTTTGGAGGAAACCCAAATGTCTCATTTTAGCACTCTACGTACCAAAATCACCGACGCTGAAATTCTCAAAGCTTCTTTAAGCGATTTAGGTATTACCGTTAAGTCTGAAGCTGATGTTCGTGGTTATAACGGTCAGCGCGTTCGTTCTGACATCGTTGCAGTTTTAGAAGGCGAATATGATTTAGGTTGGTCTCGCAACAGCGACGGTTCCTTCGACTTGATTGCCGATTTATGGGGTGTTGCGAAAAAACACAATCAAACCGAGTTAATCAACTCCATCAACCAAAAGTACGCTGTTAACAAGACTTTGACTGAAGTTAAGCAGCGCGGTTTGCAAAATGCCAATGTTAAGTTGGTATTGCAATAGAATTTTTTCTGCGCGTTCCCAAAACTGCATGGGTTAACACAAATAAGTAGCGGTTAACCCGCTTTCTTCGGGATTGGGACTTACCCAGTCCCTTTTGCTTTAACAACTTTAAATTTAGCATCTTTTGATGGTAAATTCAGTTGTCTGTAATTCAAATATGGAAAAGCTGGATTTATTAACTAGATAAACCCAGCTTTTTTGGTTTGTTTGGCTAAGACACCTTATTAATTCGCCAACAGCATCATTCATTTATGGGGAATTAATTACGGTCTTCGCAGCGTGTCCCGCAGGGACATATTACGTTACTCTGACGAGTCAGTAAACTGAACGCGTGGAGATATGGTGGTGACGCGAATATTTTGTGATTCCTGCCGCAATCCTTCGGAAATTGCCCAAACCGCGTATTTGGTTGCGCAGTAGACTACACCAGTCGGTACCACTACATGTGCGCCGATGGATGCGGTATTGATAAACTGACCGCCACCTTGCGCTTCCATGATCGGCAAACCTGCTGCAATGCCATTCAATACGCCGTTAATGTTTACATTGATCATATTGTCCCATTCTTCAACTTTTAGGGCATTCATTGGATATAGGGGCATGACATCCCCTAAGGTTGCCGCTGCGCTACTATCCCGCACTAGTGCTTGCGGATGAGCTTCGAGATAGCGATAAAAGTCAGCGAGATCGTCTCCGGTCGGTGCGCCATAAGCCTGATTAAGTCCGCTAGCAAAGTCAGTGAGCGATACACGTATAGGGCGAACAGGTCTGCCGAGAGTTTCGCTCAAAATAGTGGAGATATCATCAGCGATCGCTCCAACAACTGCCGCAGCGACTCTGCCAAAATCTAGCCCAATAAAACTTTGGTTGTCCTTAATCAACAATTGAGAGCGATCGCTTGAGATGTCTTAGTGGCTTTTTCCACTGAAACCAGCATCGACCGCACTTTAGTCTCAACGGAGCGCCTTTTTTCTTAACGAAGATTTGGAAGTATTTTGTTCTTGACAAACTGCTCCAAGGTCGTCGGGGTTGTTGCTTCTGGGGTTCGTGCTGTTGCATAAATTCCATCTGGATCGCCAAGCGCACGGAAAAGATCGCCCATTTCGATCTGAACTTCAGTAGTTGCGCCCATTGCTGCAAACTGCTGCTGGAGCGATTCAATACTGACTTGAACGTACTTGATCGAATAGTTCAGCACTTGCGACAAGATAGCAGAGGTTTCAAGCAATGTTAGATTTTTGGCTCCCATCAAATTACGAGTCCACTGACCTGCCCAACGCCGATCCAGGAGGTATTGCGCTGCCACATCTCCGATATCATCAGTGCTAATCCAGGGAATATCATGGTCGCTCGGATAAGAAAACCGAACGGTGCGATCGCTTTGGATCGTCTCGATTTGCGCCAGTAAATTCTCCATAAAATAGCCAGGACGTAAATGGACTACATTAGCAGCCGTTTGATTGAATAGCGCTTCAACATCTCCACTCAATGAGACTGTCCCCAGGTTTGGTTTTGCGCCCGCACCAATGCTGGAAATATTCACGACTCGCGAAATGCCATTAGCGGATACAGCGTTCGCGCCTGCCTTTGCTGTTTGAAGATACCAATCCCTCATGGTAGGTACATCAAGCTTCGGTGGTGTCAGCCAAAACAAAGCATCTGCCTGCTGGGTTATTTCTATCAATCCTTGAACATCGTCACTGCCGATCAGCTTAATGATCGCGCCTTGAGCGACTAAATCCGCCAACTTCTCTGGATGTCGGGCTAAAAGAATCGTTTCGGCTCCTGCTTGGATGACTTTTTCTGCGGTGCGTCGTCCAATGTTACCGGATGCGGCTGCGATTACAATTTTCACCTTTGTTCTCTCTATGAGTTTTGATTCAAACCAGTTACACTGCTGCCCGTTATCTCAAGAATTGCAACCGGATTCCAGTATTCGCGGTAGTAAATAATCTTTCCATTTTTGGTTTCTAGTCGCATCACATAATCTTGCTGATAGGGCTGACCCGTTGCCACAAACACAGCTTCTCCATGAAATTCAGCGAATAGAACATTTGGAATTAGCGTCTGATATTCGCGAACATCCGTAAAGACCCAGTTTTGCAATTGTGCGACTGTGTTCTTCATATAGTTATAGATCGCAGATTTTCCTTCTAGTCGGCTCGGTGAACCTAGAGCGGGAGCATAGGGAAATTCTATGATCGCATCCTCAGCTAGGATATCCGACCAAGCCTGAACGTCTGTTCCAATCAGTGCGAGATGAGCAGCAAAAAGTTGAGCGGTCGGATTTTCTTCCATATTCTGTGTCGAAAAATCGGGCTTATTCATTGTGTCTTATCCTTGTGCGTGTGAAAGATTCTAACTACCTGAAGTGTACTGAATTCTAATATTCGGTTTCTTTCAGATTCTTACAACAATTTGTCAGATTCTTATGGTGTTACTGTGCGATTGATAATGTGCGATTGATCATATGACTGCGATCGCTTTAGTCATAAAACTGGAGCAATCAGATTTTGAAGGAACTTGGTGCAATTTCGCCAGCGACGATGGATACTTTACCTAATTGGCGGTGTCATTGTTGCCCAACGCTCAACAAGTTTGCCATCTGCTAATCTCCAAAGTACAAAGCCCTTAAACTCCATCTTCTTTCCTGTAGAAAAATCGGTTCCGCGCCACATACACCGCACCATAACCTTATCACCCTCAGCGATCGCGTCCTCGACTGTAACGTGCAAATCGGGATACTTTACGTATGCCTTCTCCATCGTCTGCTTAACCAGTTCGGGACTCACCAATCCTACAAAAGGTTCTTCATGATCTATAAAGTTAGGTGCGAAATTTTGGTAAGCAATGGCAGAATTCTTGCGGTTCACAATCTCTTCAAAGTGATTGCGAATGAATATTTTATTCTGTTCAAGTGTTTGTTCCATAATGTAAGAGAATTTCATGGTTTCGATTTGTGCAATGTTCTATTTATCTAAAGTGTAGTGAGTGACGATGCTCAACTTCTTTCAGATTCTTACGACGCTTTATCAGAGTTTTGCAAGAAGATATCCTGACTTTTGCAGATTATTTACGCCGCGCTGCTGGTTTCATCCTTGACTTCGGTTTTGATGACGAAAGCCTTTAATCAATTCGGTGGATTTAAGTCCCCTGCTTCTGAAGCAGAACGTTTTGGGTCGGGGTCTAAATCCCCGTCACAAAACTTACTTGCGACTGGGGGCAATAGCCACCAATCGGCTCTAATACCTTAAACCCAAGTAATGGTAACGTTTCAAGGCTAGAAGGCACTGGCTGTCGGGCGAACAATCATTTCATTGACATCCACATCATCGGGTTGGGACACAGCGTATAGAACGGCTCTGGCGATCGCCTCTGAGGTAAGGGCAGTTTTGCGAAATTCTTTTAACAAACCTTTGGATCTCTCATCGGTGATATCAGAGCCAAGCTCAGTGTCAACGACACCCGGAGATATGATGGTGACGCGAATATGTTGGGATTCCTGCCGCAATCCTTCGGAAATTGCCCAAACCGCATATTTGGTTGCGGAGTAAACTGCCGCAGTGGGTACTACCACATGGGCACCAATGGACGCAGTATTGATGATTTGCCCGCCACCTTGCGCTTCCATAATCGGTAGCCCCGCCGCGATACCATTCAATACGCCCCGGATATTCACATTAATCATGTTGTCCCATTCCTCGACTTTCAGGGCATTCATCGGAGCTAGGGGCATCACGCCTGCATTGTTAAAGATGACATCGACGCGACCAAATTTGTCTTTGGCAAACTCAACAAATGCTTTTACATCTTCGCGATCGGTGACATTGACCGCTTTGAATTCTGCTGTCCCACCGGATGCGTGAATCTCCTCGACCAGCTTTTCTAGCTTGTCTGTCCGCCGCGCCCCCAAAACGACTTTTGCACCGTTTTGGGCGAGCAGCTTCGCGGTGGCTTCACCGATACCGCTACTGGCTCCAGTGATAGCAATTACTTTGTTTTCGACATTCAACATGATGATTCTCCTGACTGTTAAGGTGGATTGAAATTAAATAAACTGACCACCAGAGACTTCAATTCTCTGAGCATTCACCCAGCGGTTGTCTTCAGAAAGTAAAGATGCGATACCTTCGGTAAGCTTCGCTAACGCCCCGCCGATATCATCGGGAAGACCCACACGACCCAGAGCCGTTTGCGAAGCAAGGAAGCTGTTGATTTCTGGATTATCACGGACTGCACCGCCCGCAAAATCTGTTTCAATCGCGCCCGGAGCCACAACATTGACGGCAATCCGTCTATGTCCTAATTCTTTTGCCATATATCGCGTCAGCACCTCGTTCGCGTAGCGTCGGCTCTGCCGAATCGCGCCTTTCATGCTGGCATAAGCTGAGTAGCCCGGTAGCGTGAAGCGAGCAAGACCCGACGAAAGATTCACAATCCGTCCGCCGTCCTTGAGCAGTGGCAACAGCTTTTGGGTAAGAAAAAAAACGCCCTTGAAATGGATGTTCATCAATCGTTCGAAATCGTCCTCAGTGGTTTCGGTAAACGGCTTATGGATACCAATTCCCGCATTGTTTACCAAAAAATCAAACTGCTCGGTCTGCCACTTATCTTGAAGTGTCTGTTTGACGTATGCCACAAATTCATCAAAGGTTTTCGTGTTGGAAGTGTCCAATTGTAGGGCAGCGGCTTTACCACCGATTTCTGCAATCTTAGAGACAACGCTACTTGCTTCTGCCTCGCTGCTGCAATATGTCACGATTGCATCAACTCCTTTTTTAGCAAGTGCCAAAGCAGTGTTTTTGCCCAATCCTCGGCTTGCTCCTGTGACTAATGCAATCTTCGTGTTGTTTGTCATGGTTATTCTCTTGACTGAAGTTGTGGAAGTCGCTTTAGTTCAGCTACATGGCGACCAGCGCTAGTTCCTTGGTAAGACTCTTGTCCACAAATCGTTGAACACTTGCATATCCAGAAAGGCGATCGCTTCGATTGCTTTGCCGTCCTGCATTCTGAAATACCAGGTGTAGGTGTTCCGATAAGGTCTGCCGTCCCCGGCGGTCGCTGCTCCATCCCACAGGGCAATGACCATATCGCCATCTGCCCAGATGCCGCGCACGGTTGGCACGATTGGGGTCGATAATCGGGCGCTGGTTGGGCTAACAACTCGATCGAGTAACGCTTGTTTGCGATAGGTGCCCGCAGTTGCGCCAGTGCCCGTAATCGTCCAGGTTGCTTCTGGTGAGAGCAGGTCGAAGAAACTGCCACGATTGTTTCGCCAGTCGTCGAAATACTGCCGGACGATTTCCTTGTTGCGCTGTTCGATCCTCTCAGCATCTTGTGCGCCTACTGGATTGAATTGAATTGCTTGGGCAAAATCTGCGCTTGCGGAGGACTGATTGTGGGAAAGCTGCATCAGGCAGCGATCGCCACAGGTGGTTGCACCATGACTTGGCTGAAACACAGTCCTATCTGATGGAGCTGCTTTAACTGTGGGGGCTGTCGTCATCGCCGGAGCCGCTAGCAGCCCAATCAGCCCTGTGCCAATGAAAATCTGACCTAAATAACGCATCTTCTCAATCTCCTGAAGTTTCTATAACAAAGTAGCTGTTTCGCTCTCATGTCCATTGAATTGTTCGGTGTCGCTTTGGTAAGACATTTTTCGTTAAGTCTTTGTGCGCGAAATTCTAAGTCAGGTTTTGCGCTTTTGCAGTTTCGGCGGCAAAAGCTTCGATTGTTGTTTGTCCTTTGCGCGTTTCAGTTCCGTTATTTTCAAAAACGATATGACCGGAATTAAAACCGCGTATCATCTCGCTGTAACTATTGGAGAATTTAAGCGAAAACCCGAAACTGGCAATTGTCGCCTGCCACTCACTTTCGGGAAGGGCAACGGCTTGCACGTCGTGCTTGAGCGCAGCAGCAAAAGCGGCAGCAACATCATTTGGCGAATAATCTGCCGCGCCGTACAGTTCGATGATGCGTTTGCCCGTCCAGTCTTCGGTCAACGCTTCGGCGGCAGCGCGTCCGATGTCGGCGGCTGCAACCATTGGGAGTTTACGGTCTAGCGGACTGTAAAAACTCGGCAAAATGCCTTTTCCGGCGGCAATCGCAGCCACGCCGTTCCAATTTTCCATGAATCCCGCCGCCCGCAGAAACGCGACGGGAATCGCCAAATTGCCGAAGATGTTTTCCAAAATGTAAGTTGTCATGATGTTGCCTGTTCCAGTAGCGTGCTGCGAGCCGATCGAAGAAAGCAAGACAACTTTTTGCACACTGGATTGCGCGATCGCTTCAAAATATGCTGCACCAACGGTTTTGGCTACGGTGGACATATCGGCAGCCTGATAAGCAGGCGGATTCATTGCATAAACGGCGATCGCACCGTCTAACGCCTTGGTTATCGCATCTGCGTCAATGACATCAGCAAAAGCAACGCCCGCACCTTTCGCTCGCCAAGCCTCAGCGGCTTTATCCGATCGCAACACGACGCGCACCGGCAGTTTCTTTTCAAGCAACGTATCAGCAACCACAGAACCCGTTTGTCCGGTCGCGCCAAAAACTACAAACATAAATTTTCTCCTGAAATGTCGAGACCAATTTTGATAACTAAAGACACCTAACGACACGTACCACAAGTGTCTACTCCAAAAACTTCTTGGTGCATAGCACTCTAGGTAGGCAATACCAGCACCTCGTGGATTGCTGTTGCTGCATTTCCGCCTGTTTGGGTTCCGCCACCAAACACAAACAGGCGGTTGCCAATTGCCGATGCTCCTAATCCATGTCGTGGTGTTGGCAAGGGCGGCAATGTCCCCCAAACGTCGGTTTTCGGGTCGTACACCCAACTTTCGGCGAAAACCTTCCGCTCTGGAACCCACTGTTCGCCGCCAAACACGTAAAGCTTGCCGTTGAGTGCGGTTGCAGCCAGACCTCCTTGGGCTTGAGGCATCGGCGATCGCCTCGCGCCACTGCCGCAGGAAGAATTCTGTCTTCAACTTCACGCTGACGAATTGAGTAGCGAAGTTGAACAAAGTCTAGATCGCCGTTCTCGATCCACCTCTCAAGCGCAGCATTATATAACGGATCGTGATGGGTAACGCCCACATAGCGAATTTTATCTTCCGCTTTCCATGCTTTTAACAAAGGCAAAATTGCATTTACATTCACCAAGCTATGAACCTGCATTACATCAATGCGATCGCGTGATAATCGCGTCATTGATTGTTCTAACTGACGCTGCGCCTGGCTGCGATCGCCCAGATATTCGCCAGTTGCCCAGGTTTTGCTAGCAATAAACAAATCATTGGTCAAGCCAAGTGTTCTGGCAAATTCGCCCACGTTCACTTCCGACATTCCATAGAGCAGTGAGGTATCGACCACTCGCCCGCCTGCGTCCCAAAAGCGGCGCATGACTTGCTGAAGCTGATCTGCTGAAAGCAGCAGCGCTTCGCTATCACGGGGCTGATTAGATAAAGCATCGAAGGTCATAAACGTTCCCAGACCGATTGCAGGCAGTTTCTCCTTTGTGCGCGGAATCTCCTTCGTGATGATTTGCAATGATTGGGTTGAATCAGGTTGCGACGGTTGAGTTTGGGTTTGATTCTGTGCCGTCTTCAAAAAAGTGGGTGTTAAGGCAGCGGTGGCGGCACCAAATCCTAACAATCCAAGTACCGACCGACGGGAAACATTTCGCCTAATTGCTGGACGGATTGCCTTCATTGTGCATTACCCAGGATCAGGTAGGCGATCGCTGCGCCCAGTAAGCTGAACAGCAGAATAGGTCGTCGCCCATAGCGATCGCTTAGTAACCCAATGACAGGACTGCCAATAAATTGTGCGGCTGCCAATGTGGTGTACATTAATCCGACGTGAAACGCGGTGCCGCCATAGCGTCCCTCAATTAAGGCAGGCATAATCGGGTTGAGGACACCAATTCCCAGATAGGCGATCGAGCCAATGAAGAGGGTAAAGGGAGTTAGAAGGCGAGGGGTGCGCTTTGGTGTTTCTTCGTTTATCGGTGTGTTCAGCATGGGAATCAGCAAATAAGGTTTATGGTTTGCAGGAAATTACGAACACGGTAATTACATCACATCGTTAATCTCCCGGGGAAACCTATACTATGGCGAGTACTGCGGCAGCAACGCACAGAAGTAGTCGTTTCACAGTTGTCCGTAAACTACTTAAATCAGCGATGGCAAAGAAACTCGAACGCAGCACTAGAGGCTTTAGATATTTACTGATTCACACTGCTCATATGTCGAGGTGCATAACGTTCTCCAACAGCAATGCCTTTTGGTGCAACTACTTCGATATGCTGTAGGTCTTCTGGTGTAAGGGTAATGTCTGCTCCGGCTGCATTCTCCCCTAAGTATTTGCGACGTTTCGTGCCTGGGATCGGTACAATATCTTTACCCTGAGCTAAGAGCCAAGCCAGAGCAAGCTGACTGGGCGTGACGCTTTTTTCAGCCGCAATAGCCTTCACTTGCCCGACCAATTGCAGATTCTTGTCAAAATTTTCACCCTGAAAGCGGGGAAATTGGCTGAGGCGAAAATCGTTTGGATCTAAATCTTCTGGTTTGGTAATTGCACCAGAGAGGAAGCCGCGCCCTAGCGGACTGTAGGCAACAAAGCCGATCCCCAATTCGCGCACGGTGGGAAGAATCTCATCCTCTGGATCGCGGCTCCATAGCGAGTATTCTGTTTGCAATGCGCTGATCGGATGAACTGATTGCGCTCGTCGAATTGTAGCCGGAGCTGCTTCTGACATACCAAGATAGCGAACCTTGCCTTGCTTTACCAGTTCTGCCATTGCTCCGATTGTTTCTTCGATCGGTATAGTCGGATCAACCCGATGTTGATAGTAAAGATCAATTGTGTCAAGTCTCAAGCGCTGCAAAGAGGCATCACAAGCAGAGCGCACGTAGTCAGGTTTACCACTCACGCCTAGAAATTGCCCATCCGATGTACGAACATTACCAAACTTGGTAGCAACAATCACTTGATCACGACGATCGCAGATTGCCTTTCCAACAAGCTGCTCATTCGTGAATGGACCATACATATCTGCGGTGTCAAGGAAGTTGATGCCTAGGTCAATTGCATGATGAATTGTAGCGATTGCTTCTTGCTCATCAGTGCTGCCATAGAACTCAGACATGCCCATGCAGCCCAACCCCATCTCTGAAACCATTAATCCTTGATTGCCTAGCTTTCGCATTTGCATGATTACTTCTCCTGTGTTCTCTCGATTTCCAAGATTTATAGTTTTATCCTACAAGCAAGAAGCAGGAGGTTAAATACACAAACCTCGCAGATGATTGCCTAATCCTCTCAAAAGACGCAGACAAAGCAGAAAGATTTCCTATAATGATTGCATGAGCAGAGCTACATCTATTGGGAATCCAGTATGACAATTGATACACTCAGCCACAAGAGCGCGATCGCCAAATGTGCAGAATTGGCGGCACTCATCGATCGATACACAGACAGCAAGGGAGGCATTTATCATCCAACTGCGATCGATCCCTTAGTCTTTGTGCGATGCGATACTTGTAAAACCATCCAAACGGTCAGCGAACCGTTGTTCGCTATGGTGGTGCAGGGTGAAAAGAAATTATCGCTGAATGAGGAAATCTTTGAATATGGTGTTGCTCAATATTTGGTAATGCCAGTGGATTTGCCGTTGAGCGTCTCCATGATCGAGGCGACACCCGATCGCCCCTATCTCGGCTTGAAGCTGAAGCTAGACCCAGTTCAACTCTGTGAGATTATTGCTCAAACAAACCCAGACAACGATCGCAAAGAAAACTCGATCAGAGGCTGGTGCGTTAGCGATGCCAATCCGTCTTTGCTTGATTGCGTCATCCGGTTAATCAACCTGTTAGAGACACCACAGGATATCCGGTTTCTCGCCCCGATGATGATCCGCGAAATTTATTACCGTCTACTCACCGATCACCAAGGTGAAGCTGTTCGTCAGGTTGCCACCGCTGGCAGCAACATGCAGCGAATTGCAGAAGTAATTAGACAAATTAAGGCAGAGTTTACCCAGCCGCTGCGGGTTGAGGATCTCGCTGAGCAAGCGAATATGTCTACGGCATCGTTCCATCGCCATTTCAAAGCAGTCACCTCAATCAGTCCGCTGCAATACCAAAAACAATTGAGATTGTTAACCGCGCGTCAGATGATGCTGGCCGAGGGGATCGATGCAACTCAAGCTGCTTATCAAGTCGGGTATGAGAGTACCTCACAGTTCAGTCGCGAATATGCTCGCATGTTTGGTGCGCCGCCTATCCGGGATGTTGAGCGGTTACGGACAACCGAAACAGTACTAAGTAGGTAGACATTGTTGTGGACTCCGTGCAGGCGGAGGCGAAATGGATAGTAAAGAACAGCGCAAGCGCGAAAAGGGCTGCGCTGCTCATCGATATCTTTTGAACTGAGAGTCGAAATCCAAAGAGGTTGAATTCCAGTACTTCTTGTCGTAATTTTGCAGTTTTGATCATGTCATTTACCTGTGTAACAGAAGGCTTGACCATAACTACTCAGTTGACATACCTCCTCGTCCTAAAGGAGCGAGGATTCCTTGACACTTCGTTGGGTTGCACCACAAGTGGTCTTACCATCCCTCCATGTCCGTTTAAAGTCGGACCTATGCCCTATGGCGACTCTACATAAAATTTATCATAAAGCCGCTCTTTTAGGACGGGGCTTGTATCCCATTATTTCCGGTCAAAAGCTCGTCAGTCGTTTGCTATTGACGTTTAAAGGCGGCAAACTTGCGGATCTCGAAACGATTTGTCAGATTTTTATGGTGAAGAGCGAGTTAGTTTCAGTATCATCCGATTTAACCCATCAATGTTCAGAATTCACTCGCCATGTAATCACAATAATTTCTACAAACCCTAAGACAAATATTAGCCGCGAAAACGCTCCTAAAATGGCTTCCATCGTCCAGTTCTGGCTCTGAACCTCCCAGAGTACATTCGGTGCCCCAGTGGCAGCATGGAGGCTTCGCCATAACCGGGAGTAACAAAAAACTTGGGCTGATTCATGGTGTTCCTTTGTATAGTACGTTTGACTGTGGTGCGATCGCAATTATCATCAAGTTGCTAAAATGATTGCTATGAATCCTTTAGGGTTCACGCCAGCGGTAATGCACTGGCACCCAGGCATAACCTTGATCTGCTGCCCGAAGGTGTCCAACGCCGGGAAAGGGTAAATGTGCGCCTGCTACCAAAATTCGGGATGCTTCCGCTCTCGCAAACTGTTTTTTGCGTTGTGCCGCAGCAGCATTGGCATCGACATCATAAGCAACTGTAATTTCTGGCTTGGGAAATTGCACCGAAGCAAAGTGAACAATATCGCCCCAAAACTCGATGCTCTCGCCCTTGCTTGCCGCCACATAGCAGCTATGACCAGGAGTGTGCCCGGGTGTGGGATGCGCGGTGATTCCCGGTAGAAGGGCTGTCTTGCCAGAAAACGATTTCACCTTGCCCGCATCTAAATAAGGTTTGACCGTTTTCGCGGCTTCGTCAAAGTACTTTTCAGCAACGTTGAATCGCGTGGCATTCGCTCGATCGAACCAGAAATCGACATCTGGCTTGCCGACATAGAGCGTGGCGGCAGGAAACACCCGTTGGCCAGCTTCGACCAGTCCCCCACTATGATCCGTATGGATATGAGTCAGGAGGATTGCATCAATCTCGTTAGGCGTGTAGCCTGCTGCCTTTAACGATGTTTGCAGCTTGCCGCCCAGTTTTGAACCAAAAAACGATAAAGGACTTGATAGATAATCACCCCTACACTCGCCCAATGCGATTGCTAATTTGATTGAACTGATCAGTTGAGAGGATCAGACATTCAAACCAGCGCTTTTAAGTGAGCATTGCTAACGCTGAGGGATTAAAGTTCATGAGATCAGCGGTACGGTTTTGATGTATCTTTACAGCCCATTGCGGATCTTGCAGTAGCGCACGTCCAACTGCAACCAAGTCGAAGTCACCACGCTCCAGCCGACGCAGCAATTCATTAAGTGACGCAGCCTGTGATGCTTCACCACTAAAAGCTCCGATGAAATCGCCGCTGAGACCGACCGACCCCACGGTAATGGTGGGAACCCCTGTCAACTTCTTCGCCCAGCCCGCAAAGTTTAGATCAGATTCGTCAAACTCCGGCTCCCAAAAACGGCGTTGTGAGCAATGCAATATATCTGCACCTGCATCTACCAGCGGTTGTAACCACTCCTCCATCTCGGCTGGAGTGTTCGCAAGGCGGGTAGTGTAGTCCTGTTGTTTCCATTGCGACAGGCGAAGGATGATCGCAAAGTCAGAACCGACTGCTGCACGGACGGCTTGAATAATCTCGGCAGCGAAACGCCCGCGCTCAGCGATCGTCACTCCCCCAAACCGATCAGTGCGACGGTTCGTGCCCTTCCAGAAAAACTGATCGATCAGATACCCGTGTGCCCCGTGGAGTTCAACAGCATCGAAACCAAGCTGCTTTGCATCCGCCGCTGCACTGGCAAAGGCAGCGATCGTATCGGCGATGTCTGAGTCAGTCATCGTTTTCCCAAATGGCTGGTCAGGACTATTTAGACCCGAAGGACTCTCAAACAGGTCAACGGGCAGATCGTCGCCGTATGAGGGTGGCACTGCGCCAACATGCCAGAGTTGCGGGATCATCGATCCTCCGGCAGCGTAGACTGCATCAATGACTTGCTTCCAGCCAGCAAGCTCCTGCTCACCGTGGAAGCGGGGAAAGTTAGCCCCGTTCAGCGATGCGGGTCGTGCGATGCCTGTTCCCTCAGAGATGATCAGCCCGACTTCAGCAGCGGCACGTTTTGCATAGTAATTTGCTACGTCTTTCGTTGGATAGCCATTAGGTGAAAAGCCTCGCGTCATCGGAGCCATCACAATTCGGTTCGGCAGCTTCAATCCTTTAAAGCTAAAGGGTTGGAAAAGTGTATTAGTAGGCATGCTAACCATTGATGTTGAATGTTTTGTCAAAGTGTTCTTCCTCGTCACCCTGTCCGTAGCGACCGAGAGCAATCATCTTGATCATGACTGCGGAAACGTCTCCATCTGCGGGATTCATATCGGTGCCGATCGCTACTTGGATGATTTGTCAGAGTCTTACCGTGTGAGCGAATGGGGTGCGAGATGTCCGATCGTCGATCGAAACACATCATCTAGATCGTATTTCTGCTTAAGATCGAGCAATCGCTCATAGTTCGACCCGAAGGCAAGCCGAACGCGCTCCTGTTCTTGCTCATCTAGGAGATTGATGTATCCCCCTTTGAAAGCATAGGGTGCTAGTGCCTGTGAGAGGTTCTGTGCCCATTGGATATACCGCTGCTCGTCGTCCTGTGGCTCCCAAGCTGCAATTAGCTCAACCATCAGATGATCCTGACGCAGCGCAAAAGCAGTCTCGGACACACCGACCCGACTTGCGGCTCCATGAAAGTGATGGATGTTAATCGCTGAAAATGGAGAGGGCAATGGCAGTCCCTGTTCAATCAGTGCCTCGATCGTCTCAGTCTGAAAGCCGTCAAGCGACTGAGTTTGAAGGTAGTAGTGACGACCCTTTGGAGTGAACGCATCACTACTCTGAATCAATTCGTGATAAGAAACAGATTGCATCTGATCGACCAGTACTGTACCAAGAGTCCGCAGCGGTGCGATCGCCTGCTCGCCCATTTCGAGCGAGCCAGAATAAGTCGGTGAGAGAAATAGCACCGTCTGACCATCGGGGATCTGAAGGAATCCAGACCGAATTGTCAATTCATCAGGAGCCGTGGCGATGAACTCGTTAAAACGGTGTAATACAGTTCTGGCTTGATCTAAAGGATAGAGCAGTAAACCCGATAACACGGTTGTGAGCGGATGCAGGCGAAACTCTAGGGAAACAACGACACCAAAATTGCCACCACCGCCGCGCAGTCCCCAGAGTAGGTCGGCATTTTCCTTAGCGTTTGCGGTGATAAGCTGCCCATCAGCAGTGACCACTTGTGCCGACAGCAAATTATCAGCAGCCAGTCCATAGGCACCGTTAAGAGGACCATAGCCGCCCCCCAGAGTCAGTCCGGTCATCCCAACGCTGGAGATTGTTCCTGTGGTGGTTGCTAACCCGTATTTCTGTGCTGCCTCGATCAGGTCGCCAGCCGTTGCTCCAGCTTCAATCTGAGCTGTGCGCTTGTTTGGATCGACGGTAATAGCTTTCATCTGAGAAAGATTGATCGCCACGCCATTCCCCAGCAGCGATCGTCCGAAAATCTCGTGTCCAGCACCTCGAATCGAGAGGGGCGCACATTAACAGGGTGTAAACATCGCATCATATCGCTGGATTTGGCATCCTGCTGAGTGAGCGCGAGCAAGAAGGCTGCGCTGATTGCACCATGTACGGTTGTGTGTTCAGATCGACTGCGTTGGATCAGTTGCTGGGTGAATTCGGGAGAAAAAAGAGCGGTGCGTGGGGTCGGGAACGACGAGATAGGGGTGGTGGATAGTCCTTGGGCTTAGCAGTCGCTTCTGGAGGCGGTGCAATGCCAGGAAGCGCTGATTCGAGCGATAATGCCGCAGAAAGGTCTGACCACTCAAATGTTTTGCCTGCTAACCCTTGGAGAATATCTCGCATCAGATAAACGCCAGATAGTCCATCTGCGATCGCATGATGGCAAATAATCATCAGTTCGGATTCAGCCCCCGATTGCAGCAGGACAACTCGCAGTAAAGGTGCAACCTGCCAATCCAATAAACGAGCCAGTTCGACTTCGAGTTCTGCTTGCCAGTGCTGATCGTCCGTTCTCGCGACCAGCCGCAGCGGAATCTCGTCGTCAGTTTCGACAAATTTAGGCTGTCCGATTTCGTCAGTAGTGATGCGGACTCGCAGCATCGGATGGTGTTGCTGAACTTGCCTAAGCACCGTCGAAAGTTGCTCGGAACTAAACTGCCCCTAAAGTTTCGCAACGGTGGCAAAATCTAGCGGATAAAACTGGTTGTAGAGCCAATATAAATGTTCAAATGCGCCTAAATATCGTTCCATGAGAACCTCCTATTGCTATTCTCGGTTTGTTGGATCGACAGACAGATAAATGTTGCTAGTCACGTCCTGCCACAACAATCTTTTCGGCTAAACCAACCGGGTTAGAAAACATGACCTCGTGACTACCGGGCATTTGTACAAGCCGAAATAGCCCCAAGCGGTTAGACATTCTCGGATGCCAGCCCTCGCCTTGAGGGAGGACATTATCTTCTGTACAGTAGAGGTAACTTTTAGGAATGGGCAGCGAGTAAAACTGCTTCAAGTCCAACTTGTCAATCCAGGGTTGATACGGTTCAGGGGATAATCGTGCGTAACTGGATCGAGCCAGTTCGAGGTCAGCATCATTGAGAAACGTTTCTCGCCACATCTCAAAAGGTAGAACCATCATCTGATCGTTTGATTCTCTAACTAGCTCGTCGAGTAATGTTTGAAGATGCGGTGGAACGTTATCTCTAAGGCTCTCTCCATCATTGAGGACAAAGGCATCGAAGAAGATGAGCCGTCGAATGCGATCGCCAATCGCTTCGGCAACTTTCGCAATGATTGTTCCGGCAAAACTATGACCTAAGAGAACAATATCGGTTAAGTCTTTGTCAATAATGTAATCGACGATCGATTGCGTACATTGAGCATGGTTAACGTTCTTATCTACGCCTTTACCATGTCCGGCGATCGTGGGAGCAAAAGCTTGATCTCCTTTTGCTTCTAGATAGTCAATGACCTGACTGCCTGACAGAACCATCATGCCAGGAGCCATGAACTAAGACAAAAGTTGACATAAAATCCCTCCTTGAATTAGCTTGCTATGAGTCCACCATCAATTGCGAAAGACTGACCTGTGATGTAGCTGGCAGCATCAGAACATAAGAACACAACTGTTGCAGCAATTTCTTCAGGTTGACCCCTATGCCCCATCGGGACGCTCGACGACAACATTGAATCAAACTGCTCTAAAGTCATACCCATCTCTTGGAGACTCTTAGGAGTAACTAGTTCTGTGCCGCGAATATAGCCAGGATTGACGGCATTAATCCGAATCCCTTGCTTGGCATAATCGAGCGCAGCAGAACGAGTGAGACCCATCACAGCATGTTTGCGCGCAGTATAAGGACCCATTCCAGGTGCCCCGATCAATCCCCATACTGAAGAGTTGTTGATAATGACTCCTGCTCCTTGAGTCAGCATCTGCTGAATTTCATATTTCATGCACAAGAACACACCCCGCAGGTTAGTCGCCATCGTGCTGTCAAAGTCTTCAACAGACTGTTCGTGTAGTGGCTTTGGGAATGTACCAAACCCAGCGTTATTGAAGGCAATATCTAATCGCCCAAAAACGCTAACCGCTTTATCAACCATTGCTTCAACATCGGCTTCTTTCGTGACATCTGCTTGTACAAAAATAGCCTCTCCGCTAGCTTCCTTAATCAATCGAACAGTTTCTTCACCTTTATCAATTCGACGACCAACTACTACCACCTTTGCTTGTTGTTGGGCATAAGCGATCGCAGTAGCTCGACCAATTCCCGCTGTGCCTCCAGTGACTAACGCCACTTTATCCTGAAGTATCATTCTGTTTCTCCTTCTGTCAATGCCATTAGATTCAAGTACTAATTAGAGAAGATGCTTGTAGCCAGATGCGTTTACGCTTCGTCTATGGCACGGTTACAGCACGATCGATGAGCTTGGCAACGGCATCTGAATGTGCAAGAGCCATCGTGTTACCTCATGCGAGGTCTAATGTCAGCTTTGATCGGCGCTGATGGCAGATAGTTCCAGTACCGTATGAGGACTCTTAAACATTTGCCGCGCTTTAGGTTGCTGAAGAGATTCCATTGTTTTCACATCCTCACACTCGTCATCGCGAATGTTGATCAATACATCGTAGAGGTGATCGACCTTGGGGCGACGAAACGCATGACTCTGTGTAAACTGCGTTTCCTCGAACATATAGAGATCACCATCACGATAATAGTTGATTGCCACTTGCGGAGCGGGTTGCATTTTCAACTCCTCAGCATGACGGTTTAAGTAGTCATCATAGGTATGATAGGCATGATCTTCAATCAACTGCATCAAGTAATAGGCATACTTGGGCGTGAGCATGTAGAGGATCACCACAATCCAGTAGTAAGCGAGAGCAACATGCTGTGCGATCGCGCGATCAATCCAATAGCGATCGCCCCCCAGCGATTCCATAATTAGCAAATGATGCAGTTCATTCCAGGTTTCCGCAAAGTGAACTTTCAATAGATCAGCCTTGCGCCACCAGCCGAGTGTTTCATAGAGATGCAACACCGAGAGATAGGAAAAGTAGGGAACACGTGCAATCGTTTCTAGTACATAAAACCGAGCATAGGAACGATTGCCATAGAGACCATCGACCACGAAGACAAAAAAGCTAACCAGCGATCGCATTAGAAATTTCATAAAATTCTCCTCCGATTCAAGTATGTTGTTTGCGATTACTAGTGCTTCCTGGTTGTTGACTCCAAATAATCAGTGTCAAGTGTCATCAGCTTGTACTGCATAAGCTTGTTTCAGCAACTCAGCTACCTCTTGTGCGATCGCAATCAGGGCATGATTCACCGAAGAGTCGCGAAGAGAATCAGTTTGAGGTGTACCTTCATGCTCAGAATCATTTCTGCTTTGTACTAGTAAATGCGTCATAGAACTACCCTCAATGAAATAACAAAACTGCTTTCGTCTATTACTAACGTTGATGAGTTATGAAAAGAGCTTAGTGACTTGTAGCAACAATGGCTGCCATCAACTCTGTTATTCTCCAGCGTCCGGTATATCGAATGTTATTGATAAATAGGACTGGAGCAGCCGTTATTCCACTCTTGCATCCACTTTCGATATCTTCATTGATGCGATCGACATGCACTTGTTTAGGCAAGTCTTTGAGAAATTGAGGAATATCAAGCCCTAAGTTGTTGGCATACTCAACAAGATAACCGTTCTCCAACTTTTGCTGATGAGAAAATAAAGTATCATTCATTAACCAAAACTGTCCTTGGGCGGCGGCGGCAACGGCTGCTTGGGCTGCCCGTTGAGCATGAGGATGAATCTGTATTTGCGGAAAATGGCGGAAGATAAAGCACAAATAATCCTCTCCCAAAGAAGCACTAAGCTCCCGTTTGATCACTTTAATCAGCTTGTAAACGTCTGCACTTTTAGGGCATTGATAGTCTCCATACATCACCAGTACTACCTTGGCACTCAGCACACCTTTCATCCAATCTTGGGTTGAAGGCGGGACAAGTAAGGAACTGTGGCTGCGATCGTCGTTCATTTTTCTACATTTGCAGCAAGCATGGAATCTTGCAATTGACTTGCTCAATCCATTAACTGCATCTCTATTTACATATATTCAATATAGGAAATGACCTTCAAGCTGTCGTCTATAGCGAGTTAAAACTTTTACAGTACAAATTGATAGAGTCACTATGCGATCGCATAGTAGAAGGGTGACTATAACTTAAGTTAGAATCGGATGTACTGATTTGTTTGAGAGTACATCGGTTTGTAGTGACTATCAGAGTAGGTAGTATCATCAGTAAAACGTTTCTCTCCCAATAGGGCGGATTCCCAAATCGTTGAATCAGGAAATCAATAAATACCTGAATATGTCGCGAATGCTTACGATCCGGTAAATACAATGCATAAAAGCAGTTCGTCTAGATTAAATTTAATTTGGACGAACTGCTCAATTTATAGTTGAACTTTAGTCGCTAGCAGGGTGACCAAATCAGCATGAGCTAACACCACATCGGGGTTGCGTTTCAACGCCGCATCATACCTCACAGCAAAGTCATTTCCAGCTTCATCAGGTGTGAGTAGAATCCGAACATCAGCAATGAGAGCAGCGATCGCCTCGGAGATGATAGGCTCATCAGAGTGGATTAACTCATCAATTTGCACAATCAATTCTGAGAGGTGATGCAACCAGGCAAATTGATCGTGAAGGATATAAATTCTATGGGTAGGGCTTGTCCTCCCTGTTCGTTCGCTAAACCGCCTATGTCTCTTGCCCATGTGATTCTGGGTCTGCTCCAACAACAAGAGCGGACAGGCTACGACCTCAAAACCGAGCTTTTACACATGTGCCATTTGCCGATCGAGCTTGGTCTCTCGTCCATCTCGCTGCACGGATTGAGCTTTGTCATAGCTCTCCATCAGGGCGCGGTAAATCGGCATGAGGTCAACCATGACAGTGGCAAACTCCATTGCGTCCGGACGGTTCCACGTGTTCATGAGTTCGCC
>JBHJOU010000412.1:0-14943 GCA_050329355.1 Rivularia sp. (in: cyanobacteria) | reverse complement strand
TAATTCTTGATTGCGATCGCCATTTTCATCAAAGAATGCAATATCAAAGTCTTTGATAAACAGTTTACAGTTTTCGCCAAAAATTGAACGCCAAACTGTGTTTCGTACAGCACCTCCAGCTAACCACCAATTGGGAAGGTTGAGTTGAGATATGGCACTTAGTAAAGCACCAACAGTCGAATTAGTCAGAATATTTTGTAGGCGATCGACACCGTTCATGATATAAAACTGATTTCTATTTATTTGGCAAAGTATATCATTAACGCGAGTATCCTTGATAATCACAGAAGTCAAGTTTTTATGATCAATATCCGTAATACGCTTATAACAGTAATAAAAACCCGACTTCTTACCCTATCGAATTCACGTATCATGAGATAAAAATGTAGAGCGTATTAGTGTTACGTCTCTACATTCACACATCTATGTTTTTACCAAAACAAAGCGGCTACTTATACTAAACGGAAGATATACGGATAACGATAGGGTTGCTCTGGTGAGTTTAAAACTTGAACAAGAGCGATAATTGGCATGACAATACTAATTAAACCCAAAACCATTAATAATGGAATACCAATTAGAACTACGGTTAGCATTACACCTACTAATCCATATATGTAAAGATTAATGTGAAAATTCACAGATTCTCTAGCATTAGCCTTTACAACTGAATCTTCTGTGATAAACAAAATTACGATTGGTACGGCAACAGTTACAATTGTAGAGCTAAAAAATATCGCTCCATGACATAGCGCTGATAATAATTTGCGTTGATCTACATTTTCCATGTCACAAATCCTTACTAGAATTTATATATACTTCTACAATCATAATTGTACTGATTTCGTAATGTCATTCAAGTTAAAATGAGTAATTTAAATGTATAAGTTTAATTTAACAAATACATATAATTACGTAAGTAATACCTAAGTGATTTTATCAAGTTTTTTATTTTTAACAAATTAGAAGTTAAGGTTTTGAAAAGAAGAAATGTTAGGAGTTAGGAGTAGTAAAAAAGAAGGGATTATTTGCGGTATGTAAATATAAATAAATACAAAAACTCTGTAGAGACGTAGCATTGCTACGTCTCCAAGAATATGAAATCATCACTTCATCTTTTTATTCATCAATACCCTGATTGAAAATCTGAGAATGTCAGCTAGTAAGAATCTTTCAAGATAATACCGTTCCTGAAACTTTTACTAACCAATACGTCTAGCAATGCACATAACCGATTGTGCTGCTTCTGGAGTGTCGGGATTGATACCTGATAACCGTTGACTTAATCTCAATCTCCATGAATTCCGACCATTTTTACCCTCAAGTACTTCAGCACCTAAATCATGACAGTGAGGGTACAATTTCACCTCAAAACCCAATGGTTCCAAAGCTTCATAGTAAACGGACGGTGTAATTCCGTCCCCTGGTCTTTGGTTATGAATCTCAGTTTTCCAGCGTGCGTATCTTTCCTCGTAAGGAATATAATGCTTGCTTCTCAACAGACGATAGAGAGGATACCTAATATCCCGAATAAATAAACCCACCCCTTTTAAATTCCAAGCAGTACGCTGGGGGTCTTGGTCAGTAAATAATAATCCACCAGGACGCACCAAACGCGCTGCTTCCTGCAAAATTCTACCCATATCATCGCAATGATGAACGGTAGCATTTGCAACTACGATATCTGCAAATCCATCTATGAACGGTAAATGATGAGCATCAGTCAAAATTGGTGTATAGCCAACTTCACGAGCCATCTTGAGAGTGCTTAGAGAAATATCAACCCCAATTAAAAGTTTGGGTAGACCACCCAGGGTTGCATAGACATTACCAGGACCGCAACCGATATCTACAACTATTTTGTCATCCCAACTACCCATTACAGCTTGCCACCGTTCTTTAAAAGGTTCGCTGCGATGACTATCTTCAAAATATTCCGATGCCCATTTAGGATGCCCAAAAAAGAAACTGTTAGCCTGCATACCCTTTGTGAAAACTGGAATTGGACAGGTTGGAATATCTCCCGATTCCCCATCCACCATTGCATCCGAAGCTAGATAAGGTTTCAACCGCGAAAACGCAGAATCTTCCATTCTTGTTCCTTAAGTATTATTTGCAGGGTTTCAGTTGTATTTACTACTCACTAAACTTGATGGTATCAAATATCTATGTATTATTATGGTAATATTAAAGTAATATACAAAGAAAGATAAAAAGAATTGATAAAGTTATTTTTATCGGTCAAATAAGCTCTCTCCGGGTATGAATTTAGATTTTGAGACGTTACACTGTAAAGTCTCTACACAAATTTCGGTTATCCATAAAACTTGATATGACCTTGCGGTCACGCTCCGCTAACATACTTATTAAGCGGCAACGCCTAAAATTTATAATTCCTAACTCCTAACTCTTAACTCCTAACTCTTAACTCCTAACTCTTAACTCCTAACTTTTTTCCTCATCCCTCCCTACCGCCTGGTACCATTTTTTGATAACATCATTAAACCCGATTCTTAACAAACGGATTTATGTATGAGCAAAGGCACTTTATTTGATAAAGTTTGGGATTTACATACAGTTGGTATGCTTGCTTCCGGACAAACGCAACTGTTTATCGGACTGCATCTGATTCATGAAGTCACAAGTCCTCAAGCCTTTGCTATGTTAAAGGAACGGGGTTTAAAAGTAATGTTTCCTCAACGCACGGTGGCAACCGTTGACAATATTGTACCTACCGAAAATCAAGCGCGTCCTTTTGTCGATACTTTGGCTGAAGAAATGATGCAGGCGCTGGAAAATAATTGTCAAGAGAATAAGATTACTTTTTACAATATTGGTACCGGAAACCAAGGCATTGTTCATGTAATCGCTCCAGAACTGGGATTGACACAGCCGGGAATGACTATTGCTTGTGGAGATAGTCACACTTCAACTCATGGTGCATTTGGGGCGATCGCCTTTGGTATTGGCACTTCTCAAGTTCGGGATGTGTTGGCTTCGCAAACGTTGGCGCTATCTAAATTAAAAGTCCGCAAAATTGAAGTTAATGGTAGTTTAAATCCTGGTGTTTATGCCAAAGATGTGGTACTGCACATTATCCGCACTCTCGGTGTTAAAGGTGGTGTGGGATATGCTTACGAATTCGCCGGTACCACCTTTGAGCAAATGAACATGGAAGAGAGGATGACTGTGTGTAATATGTCCATCGAAGGTGGTGCGAGGTGCGGTTACGTTAATCCGGACAAAGTAACCTACGAATACCTTAAGGATAAAGACTTTACACCTAAAGGCGAAGATTGGGAAAAAGCGGTTATTTGGTGGAATTCTATCCGTAGTGATGCGGATGCAGAATATGATGATGTTGTAGTATTTGATGCTAATGATATTGCACCTACTGTTACTTGGGGAATCACTCCCGGTCAAGGTATAGCAGTGAATCAAACTGTTCCGTTGCCGTCCGAATTACCATCCGATGAACGTGTTCTTGCCGAGGAAGCTTATAGCTACATGGATTTAGCACCCGGTAATCCCATCAAAGGTACAAAAATAGATGTTTGCTTTATTGGTAGCTGCACCAACGGTAGAATCAGCGATTTACGAGAAGCCGCGAAAATTGCCCAAGGACATCAGGTAGCCTCCGGTGTCAAAGCCTTTGTAGTTCCCGGTTCCGAACGAGTCAAAAAACAAGCCGAAGCCGAAGGTTTAGATAAAATCTTTCAAGCAGCAGGATTTGAATGGAGAGAACCCGGATGCTCTATGTGTTTAGCGATGAACCCCGATAAATTGCAAGGAAAACAAATCAGCGCTTCTTCCTCCAACCGCAACTTTAAAGGAAGACAAGGTTCCTCTTCCGGACGTACATTATTAATGAGTCCCGCAATGGTTGCAGCCGCCGCAATTAAAGGTACCGTTACAGATGTACGTGAATTAGTTAGTTGATAATTGTTAGCTGAAAAGAGAAAGGGAAGAAGTTGAGATGACCTATGCTCATTCCCAATCCAAAATCCAAAATCTAAAATCCAAAATTGTAATGACTCAAGTAAAAACAGTTTCCGGAAACGGTATTCCTTTAATAGGTAACGACATCGATACAGATAGAATCATTCCAGCGCGGTTTTTGCGTTGCGTTACCTTCGATGGTTTGGGGAAATATGCCTTTGCAGATGATAGAAAAGCACTTGTAGATAAACATCCTTTCGACCAACCGCAGTATAAGAATGCCAAGATATTAGTAGTCAATCGCAACTTTGGCTGTGGTTCCTCCAGAGAACACGCACCCCAAGCCCTTGCTAAATGGGGAATTCAAGCTTTAATTGGCGAGAGTTTTGCGGAAATATTTTTCGGTAATTGCGTAGCAATGGGCATTCCTTGTATGATGGTTGATACTGCTAATGTAGAAGGATTGCAAATCATGTTAACAGATAATCCTCAAGTAAATATAATAATAGATTTGCAAATTATGAAAGTGCAGTGCGGTGATTTTTCAGCATCCATAAACATGGATGAAGGAGCGAAAAATATGTTTATTTCCGGTACTTGGGATGCCTGCGGACAATTAGTAGCAAATGCACCGAAAATTCAACAGACTACAGCAAAATTACCTTATATGAATTGGAGCCATTTATAAAATAATCCAATGGGATTAATTGTGAGAATTGACAACTCTAACTTTGTCCGCTACTGTTTTATTGCCATGATTTGTTTAGAAACAAACAAAATTACAAAAATTAATAATTTATTTATTTTATCTAAAACTATCGGTAAATTTACTTTTAGTCGCGTAGAAAGTATTTATGAATTATTCATCATACCTTAAAATTGAAACCATGCTGTTAAGGCGATCGCCAAAGCATCAGCGGCATCATCCGGACGAGGAATGTAGTCTAAATCAAGTTCTCGCGCCACTGCTTCTTGAATTTCCGATTTTTCAGCCTTGCCATAACCAGCCAAAGCGAGTTTAATTTGAGCAGGTGCAAATTCTAGAATAGGTAAATTATGTTGTCCCAAGACTAACATAATGATTCCTCTGGCTTGAGCAACCAAGATAGTGTTTGCCATCCGGTAAAAGAAGAATTTTTCAATCGCTACCAAATCTGGTTGGAATTGTTCAATTACAGTATGTAAATCATCGTAAAGCGTACATAATCTTTGTTCGAGTGGAGTATTCGCAGGCGTACTAATTACCCCAAAATCTTGTAAAATTACTGAACCGGAAGGCGAATTAACTTGATTTTTTTGGCATATAATTACTCCAAAACCTAAAATTGCTAATCCTGGATCTAATCCTAAAATTTTTTTTTGCATTTACTTTACAGTATTTTCATATAACTAAAGTGATTTTACTTAATCTTTCCCGAAGTTAATTAGATCAGTCCAATCAATTAGATAGAATTAATTATTGTTATAATTCCATTCTTAGATTTGAATGTTCTTAGTGTAAATTTTCAATTAATTATTGTTTAGACCACTGCTTACCATTGCAATATGTCAATTGGTTTTATTAGACAAGCCCTTAATCTCATGCAAGAACAGTCGCGTCGTCGCACTCCCCATCGAGTTAATCAGTGGTTTAAGTGGTTGTCCCCTGGGTTATCGGTCAAACGTTGGTTTTTAATGAGTATGGCTGGCGTAGTGCTGGCAAGTCTGGGCTTCGCTATTTGGAGCGGATTAACCCCAATTTATTGGGTGCTGGAGTTGATTCGAGGCGCACTCTCCTTAATTACCAATACTATACCTTACTACATCAGCGGACCCGTGGTAATGATTAGCGGTTTGCTTTTGTTGCTTTGGGGACAAAGCCGTACTGTTGGTTCGATTACTCGCGTACTACAACCCGAAGGAAATGAAGAATTAGTAGATGTACTCCTAGCTCATCGTAGATTATACAGAGGACCGAAAATTGTTGTCATTGGTGGTGGTACAGGACTTTCCACCTTATTGAGAGGACTGAAAACTTACAGTGCCAATATTACTGCTATTGTGACTGTAGCTGATGACGGTGGTTCATCCGGTCGATTGCGCGAAGAATTTGGCGTATTACCACCAGGAGATATTCGTAACTGTTTGGCAGCTTTAGCAGATGAAGAAAAATTATTAACAGAATTGTTTCAATATCGCTTCAGTGCTGGAGACGGTTTAACTGGTCACAGTTTTGGCAATTTGTTCTTAACTGCAATGAGTGAAATTACTGGAGATTTAGAACAAGCCGTTGCTGCCAGTTCTAAAGTTCTCGCCATTAGAGGACAAGTACTTCCAGCCACTCTTAGCGATGTTCGTCTTTGGGCTGAACTAGCCGACGGTCGCCGGATTGAGGGTGAATCAAAAATTACCAAAGCTGGAGGTAAAGTTGTTAAAATAGGCTGCACTCCCGCCAATCCACCCGGTTTACCTAGCGCTGTCAAAGCAATCCAAGATGCCGATTATATCATCATGGGTCCCGGTAGTCTTTACACCAGCGTCATTCCCAATCTTTTAGTACCCGAAATTGCCAGCGCGATCGCCGCAACATCGGTACCAAAAATATATGTGTGTAATATTATGACTCAGGCGGGAGAAACTGAAGGATATACAGTTGCGAATCACATTCAAGCTATTGATAAAGCTTGCGGACAAAAACTATTTGATGCGGTTTTGGTACACAAAAAATCTCCCACAGCCCGCGCATTGATCCGCTATGCTAAGGAGAACTCCCACCCCGTGTTTTTAGATCGCGAAGAAGTAACTATAAGCGGACGCAGAATAGTTTCAGCTAACGTCATGAGCGAAGATGAAATAGGTTGCGTGCGTCATGACCACCACAAATTAGCACAAGTTCTGCTACGTTGGTACAGTGGAACCCCCAAAGGAATGCGAAAATTGTACAAGATTTTTAATAAAGAATCGACAATTAGTTGATCATCAAGTTTATTTCAAAATCAAACAAACAGGCATATCGCATTCGTGACTTCTCTGCCGGGAAAAGGCAAAATGCGTCTCCGGAGGAGATACGGAGACGCGGAGGGGAAGATTTTGCTCGGTAATTCTAGAGCGCTTTAGGAGCAAAAACAATGAAAATCCTTCTTGAAGATGCACTCGCAACTCAAAATTTGGGCATTATTCTGGGCAAAACCCTAACTGCCAATAGTGTAATTTTACTAGAAGGTGATTTGGGGACGGGTAAAACTACCTTAGTGCAAGGTATCGGTGAAGGTTTGGGTATTAACGAAACAATCGTCAGTCCAACTTTCAATATTATTAATGAATATACTCAAGGACGCTTACCCTTATACCATCTAGATTTATATCGTTTAGAATCTCGCGAAATACTGGGCTTAAACCTCGAAACTTACTGGGAAGCTCTTGAGATTGCACCGGGAATAGTAGCTATTGAATGGGCGCAACGAATGCCTTATAAACCCTCTTCTTATCTCACCATACATTTAACTGACGACAACCGGGACATTCAAGCGTCTAACTCTTCTATACGCTTTGCCGAAATCATTCCATTTAATTGCACTCTTAGCGAGAAAATCCTCAGTTTAACCGAAAAATATCATTGTCAGTAGCAATCTCTCTTTTAAAACATCAAGGCTTAGATATACTCCCACAAGTAATCTAGGTTCCTTCTGTAGTCCGTTCTATCTGCCACTGCCTCGTTCATCAAAAAAAATGCAGCACATTGTAATTATAATCACCCAATAATTGATTTACAAAATAGAAAGACGTATTCATTTTCAGCGCTTATTTTATACTAACTATGACGATTAATTAAGTATCATGCCAAACCAAGTAAGAGTTAACAAGGGAGGATGATACCTTAATTAGTCACAAATTTGTCAAGTATTTTATTTTTAGTGTTTTTTGTCAGTAGATGCTTGTAAATAGTGCTTGTTTACCAAGATTTTTATCATCTTTAGCAATCAAGATTATTTATTTTTGTGTTTAGTTTGACACGTTTATTATTGATATGCCTGAGTAATTGCTCGTAAGAGAAAATGCGAGTAATTTATTGAGAAAAAATAAAGTTAACATTAAATTAATCTTTTGATCTTAAGTAGTTTTGCATACTCTTAATAATTGCAATATCTAGATTTTTGCGGTTTGTCAAATGTCATAAATACTGAAAAATTTAATTTTTAACTACAATCCATCCGATTACAAACAGAATATATACTTAAAAATAACGGTTAAAGGAACTTGGCATTTAGTATAAATATCAACATTAAAATAATTACGTAAATTTTCCTGGATGAAAAATAGACTATTTGTAACTGTAGTTGACTGAAAGTTTGACTAATTAGTGCCTTCAAATTACTGATAAAAAAATAAAGCGCTTGTGGTTTTTACACAAGCGCCCGAAAGCTTTTTATTTATCTAATTGGGAAGGGATAGGGGACAGTAGGAATTAACGCTCAAAAGTTAAAGCTCTACCTCTTATAGAGGTATTTAACTCACCGTTGTGATAAACAACTTCACCTCCAACAATAGTTGTTACCGGCCATCCCGTGAGATTCCAGCCTTCAAAAGGACTCCAACCGCATTTACTCACAAGTTCTTCGCGGTGGACTTTTTTGCGCGAATTTAAATCTACTAGCACTAAATCGGCATCATAACCGGGAGAAATTAGCCCTTTATTAGGAATAGAATAAGCAGTAGCAACAGCAGTTGACATCCAGTTAACAACTTGAGCAACAGTACAACGTCCTTCAACTGCGGCAGTTAGCATTAAAGGTAAAGAAGTTTCTACTCCCGGCATTCCCGAAGGACTTTGAGGATAAGTTTGGGCTTTTTCCTCTAAAGTGTGGGGTGCATGATCCGTCGCAATAAAATCAATTACTCCATCCAACAAAGCTTGCCAAAGTACTTGATTATCATGAGCTGTTCGTAAAGGAGGGTTCATCTGCGCCAAACTGCCTATTTTTTCGTAAGCAGTTGTATTCAACAATAAATGTTGGGGTGTGACTTCTGCCGTCACCCAACTGGGTTTATCTTCACGCAATAAATCTGCTTCCTCTGCCGTAGACATATGTAGAATATGTAGCCGACGGCGATATTTTTTAGAAAGTGCCAAAGCTCTTTTGGTTGCGATCAATGCTGCAAGAGAATCTTGAATTTGGGAGTGAATAGCCACATCATGAATATTTGCAAATTCTTCTCTGCGCTGTCTTAACCTGGTTTGATCTTCTGCATGAACTGCAATTAAAATGTTGCCGTTGGCAAATATCGCCTCTAATATTTCTTGAGGATCTACTAGCAAAGGACCATGCATTGACCCCATGAAAATCTTGATTCCTGGAGTAGGGTTAGCGTGTAGCAATTCCGACAAATTATCTGAAGTTGCTCCAATAAAAAAGCCATAATTAACAAGACACTTATTAGCAGCACGTTCTAACTTGTCATTTAAAGCAGCTTGACTAATCGTTAAAGGGCGCGTATTCGGCATTTCCAGGAACGAAGTCACTCCTCCCTTGGCACAGGCACAAGAAGCAGTAAACAAGTCTTCTTTATGTTCCAGTCCCGGTTCCCGAAAATGTACTTGTGGGTCGATAACTCCTGGCAACAAAGTTAACCCGTCAGCGTCAATTGAACGGGTAGCTGTTTCCTCTATCTCTGATGGTGAAACATTAACAATTTGGCGATCGCGTATCAGCACATCCCCAACGATTGATTCAGCATTGGGTAAAATGATATTCGCACGGCGAATTAGTAAACCTTGAGATGACATGAGAATATACCAAACTCAAATAACATTAAATTCTGACATACAGCTATCCTTAATTGAAGTTAAACTTATGGAATGCCAGACAGTAGGGATTATGTGTTATTAACAACGAAGACTCTCTAGCTTTTCAATTACAAATAACTCCTAACAGCATCTTTGTACAGTTAAGATAAAAAAATACAGTATTTCTAGAAATCAGTCTCTTTTTGGAGCATAATTTAGTTTCTACTTGAGTAATTACATGCAAAATCCAGTGTCTGACCGTCACTCCAATCAACAACCCGATAATTCCTGGTTTTTTGAATTAGCTAAAACAATCGGGTTAAGCATCGTGCTTGCTTTTTCGATTCGCACTTTTGTTGCGGAAGCTCGTTGGATTCCTTCCGGCTCGATGGAACCCACTTTGCACGGTACTCCAAATCAGTGGGAGGCAGACAAAATAATTGTTGATAAGTTAAGTTATAATTTTTCGATTCCTCAGCGGGGAGATGTTGTAGTTTTTTCTCCTACAGAAGAGCTACGAAAAGAGCAATATGAAGATGCCTTTATTAAACGGATAATTGGTTTACCTGGAGACAAGGTTGAACTGATTGGGGGGAAAGTACATATAAATGGAAAGCCTTTAGAAGAGCAAAATTATCTCGTTTCCGAACAAAATACGTCTGTTGAAGTTTGCGCTTCCGCATCTGCACAGCCATTTTTGTCTACACCTCAGACTATTCCACCAGATTCCTATTTAGTGTTAGGAGACAACCGTGGGAGTAGTTACGATGGACGTTGTTGGGGTGTTGTTCCTCGTGGAAATATTATTGGTCGTGCCGTACTGCGTTTTTGGCCTTTAAATAAAGTCGGTGGCATTGATCAAACCCCATTGTATAACGAGGAACTACCTCAAGACAAAATTAAAGCTGAATAAAAAGTTACGGTAAATATCTATTGCTGTCTTTTCAAAAGCAAATTTTTGTAAATAAAGGCAGCTAATTTTTTTGTGAATAGTTCGGGGATGTCGATCGCGATTACTTATTTTACAGTGTTTGGCGTTGGACTATTGATATATAAACCCGTGTAGACGGGTGCCAGTTTGTGTAGCGCCACTGCGTTGCGGAGCGAGTGTCGTCTTGGGGAGCCACTCTCGTGGGTGGTTTCCTCCATGAACAATTCGCGTTGGGGAACACAGCCGTTGTAGCAAGTGGCGTGGGACTTCTAATCGCCAGGTATAAGTATAAATAGAATTTTACTTCAAATACGTAAATCCTAAATAAAACAATAATTTCACCATCAGAATAAATATTAATATTTATTTAAATTTGTTTGTAGTTTAAAATACATAATATATTTTATAAATTGATGATTCAGTGGTAAGTATAAACTTTTACTTTTATTAGCGCAAAAAGATCAAGATAAATTAAATTCAAATCTGGTTTGATGAGACTCGTACCCATATCATATTTACATAGTTACTTGCTCCCGTGGATGATATGGCTTTAGAGAATAAATAAAAGCCAAAAAGTCGTAATAAGTCAGCAGTACACCACCGTTCCCTGGTCAATGATGATTAAAATTCAGGAATTTAGCTTCTAATTATAGCTTGAATAAATTATGGAATTGACTCAAAAAAATACATTCGGGAATTACTCAGCGCACCCTAATAAACAAGATATTTTAATTATTGATGATACAGCGGATAACTTACGTATTTTATCCTCAATTTTGGCTAAAGTTGGGTATAACGTTCGCAAAGCTTTGAATTGGCAAATGGCTTTTACTGCTTGTCAAACTCAATTGCCTGATTTGATTTTACTCGATATCATGATGCCAGACATCGATGGATATGAGATTTGCCGACGTTTTAAAGCAAATCAAACAACTACCGATATACCAATTATTTTTATCAGTGCATTAGACGATGTTTTTGATAAAGTCAAAGCTTTTAAAGTAGGAGGTGTGGATTATATTACTAAACCCTTTGAATTTGCAGAAGTCATAGTAAGAATACAAAATCAACTTGAGTTGAGAAACGCTAAATTAGAAATCTCAAAATTAAATAATCAACTTGAAGAAAGAGTAAAACAGCGGACTTTAGAACTTGAAAATACCCTAAAAGAACTACAAATAGAAATTAATTCTCGTCAAGAATTACAAAGAAAGCTATTAGAAAGTGCTTTGCGCGATACTTTGACTGGTTTACCGAATAGAGTATTTTTTATTAATCGATTAGAGCAAGCATTAAATCGCGCCAAATTAGAAGCAGATTATCACTTTGCTGTGCTTTTTCTAGATTGCGATCGCTTTAAAATTATTAATGATTCCTTGGGACATTTAGTAGGAGATAAATTATTAGTTGCTATAGCCAAGCGCTTACAATCTTCTTTATCACCATTTGATACTTTAGTACGATTAGGTGGCGATGAATTCGGTATTATTTTAGAGAATATTTCAGATATCCAGATGGTAATTAGTGTTGCCGAAACCATTCTAAACTCACTTGGAAAGCATTTTAATATATCTAGATATCAAGTATTTGTTAATGTAAGTATTGGGATAAATTGGGGTAATTTAAATTACGAAAAATCCGAGTATCTCCTTAGAGATGCCGATACGGCAATGTATCGTGCAAAAGCACTGGGAAGAGGAAGATTTCACGTATTCGATCCAGCAATGCATCGGGAAGCTATTCGAAGTTTAGAGTTAGAAAATGATTTGAGAAGAGCCTTAGAAAAGCAAGAATTAATTGTTTACTATCAACCGATAGTTTCCTTAAATACAGGGAAAATTATCGGAATTGAGGCACTTGTTCGGTGGCAACATCCTACCAAAGGTTTGATTTTGCCGACAGAATTTATTTCTGTGGCGGAAGAAACTGGGTTAATTTATAATTTAGATACTTGGGTATTACGATCGGCTTGTAACCAACTGCGTATTTGGCAAAACCATCCATCGACTCCTAAACCTTTACATATGAGTGTTAACTTGAGTGCAAAATTATTTTTACAACCAAATTTTATCGCGACCATTGACCAAATAATTTACGAAACTAAAATAAATCCTGTTTTCTTGGAACTGGAAATTACCGAAACTGTAATTATGGAAAATACTGTAGATGTAAAAACAACTCTTGAAGAACTTAAACAACGGAATATTAAATTAATCATGGATGACTTTGGTACGGGTTATTCTTCTTTAAGTTATCTGCATAGCTTTCCATTGAATACTCTTAAAATTGATAAATCGTTTCTGAATTTGATGCAGAAAAATCATCAAAATGTCAGCTTGGTTCCAGCAATTATTGAAATAGCTCATGCAATGGGAATGAAAGCAATTGCTGAAGGTGTGGAAACTGGCGAGCAATTATCGCAAATTAGAAATTTAAATTGTGATTTTGCTCAAGGAAACTTCTTTTCCTCTGCAATGGAACCACAATCAATTTTAGACTTAATGTTGACAACACCTCAATGGTAAGTAAATATCAAGCTGTTTTAGACTTTAAATATCTTAAGTATAAAAAATAATTAATATGTATACAGCAATACTCGGACATTTGATAACTACTTCTATAATTTAAAGGTGTTGCTTAATATACTTACATTTCATTGATACAGGGAAATAATATGTTATTTTCTACTCATAGTGAATCGTACTTACTTAAGATAAAATTCAATTTATAATATAGATTTTTTCATTGTAATAAATACACATAATAATTGTATGAATAAAAAAAACAGTATTTATGGGATATTTTTTAGGATAAAAAATGTATTCAAATCAAAATGAGAAAATTAATATACTAGTAGTCGATGATACTCCGGATAATTTGCGTCTTTTGTCGGCAATGTTAACCACACAAGGTTATGAAGTTCGCAAAGCTTTGAACGGGAAAATGGCATTAAGTGCTTGTAAAATATTACAACCAGATTTAATTTTACTTGATATCAATATGCCCGAAATGAACGGGTATGAAGTTTGTCAAGAATTAAAAGCAGAGGAAATAACTTTTCAGATTCCAGTAATATTTATCAGCGCTCTTGATGATGTGTTAGATAAAGTAAAAGCCTTTGATGTCGGAGGTTCGGACTATATAAGTAAACCTTTTCATGCCGCAGAAGTTATATCTAGAATAGAAAATCAAATTAATTTGCGTCGCTTACAAGTAAAATTGTATGAAAAAAATGCCTTATTACAAAAAGCTAATCAAGATTTACAAGCAGCACAAGTACAGCAAATTCAAAATGAAAAAATGTTTGCTTTGGGACATTTAGTTGCAGGTATTGCTCATGAAGTGAATAATCCGGTTAGTTTTATCTACGGAAATTTAGAATACGCTAGGGAATATATCGAAAATTTAGTTAGTTTGGTTGAAGCTTATCAACAGGAATATCCACATTCTACTACCAAGATTCGGGAAATAGAACAAGAGATAGACCTTGATTTTTTAAAAAATGATTTACCATCCCTAATGGGTGCGATGTATAGAGGAGCAGAGCGCATTCGTTCGATTGTACTAGCGCTGCAAAACTTTGCTAGACATGATGAAACCGGCTGCAAACTAGTTAATATTCATGACGGTATAGATAGTACGATTATCATGTTGGAGCATCGACTGGAAAAAACTAGTTATCGTCATGCAGCAGTTAAAATAGTCAAAAAATATGGTAATTTACCTTTAATTTCTTGTTATGCTAGCGAACTCAATCAGGTGTTTATGCATTTATTGAACAATGCTATTGATGCCTTAGACGAACAAGCAGAAAGTTGTCAGGGGAAAAAAGATTTTGATGATTCAACGTTCATTCCGACTATTTGCATCACCACTGACGAGATTGAATGCGATAGTACTGCTAGAATTTGCATCAGCGATAACGGTGTGGGAATACTAGAACAAGTTCGCAAATGTATATTTAACCCTTTCTTCACTACAAAGCCCGTAGGCAAGGGTAGCGGGCTGGGATTATCTATTTGCCATCAAATTATAGTACAAAAGCACTCAGGAACAATAATTTGTAATTCAACTCCTGGAGAGGGGACAGAATTTGCAATTCAAATTCCTTTGAAACAATTTTGATCAAATTGAGAATTTACCGCATCGATTTCTCGCTCACGTAGCATAATAGAAGTGTGACTGATTTTTTTGACCCCTTACTATCGCTTAAAGAAGGTCACTGGTTCAAGCTGATTTGCGGAGCCAGCTTCCAACATCTGCCTGCGGTTAGAAGTTTAACATTAGCTTACACGCTGGCTGGAGCTGA
>JBHJOU010000050.1:0-5457 GCA_050329355.1 Rivularia sp. (in: cyanobacteria) | reverse complement strand
AACTCCTAACTCCTAACTCCTAACTCTTAACTCCTAACTCTTAACTCTTAATTCCTCACTCCTAACTCTTTCAATCCAATCTAAAATCGCTTGGTTTACTTGTTCGGGACATTCATCATGGGGACAATGACCAACGTTTTCTAAGGTAATTAGCTCTAAGTTTTCGTTGTGACTAACAAATCCGGAAGCAAGTGCGTAGGGAATAATTTTGTCTTTTTCTCCCCAAATTAAAAGCATGGGAATTTTTAAGTTTGTTAACAATTTTTTGACGTTTGGGCTGTAATCTGGATTAGTTGTGGCTTTGAAAAGAGCGGTAAAAGCGCGAGCGGAACCTCTATCTTGGGCAGGTTTTGCTAATATGTCTATCAGTTCGTCGGTGACGGCTTCGGGATTAGCGTAAGCGAAAATTGCGCCGCGACGTAATATACTCGGTCGCCGTAACAAGTAAAATACTGGTTTGATTAATAAGGGATTTGCAACAAAACTTTTGATTGTTGCGACTAGGGGATATAAAAATGCAGGGATAGCTTCTTTTTCTAAGGTCGGGTCTGGTAAGCTCATCATTACTAAACCTTCCACCATTTCCGGATATTTTGCCGCAGTGGCTAAGGAAATCAGCGAACCGATCGAATTACCTACTAATATTACTGGTTTACGAATAAATGTTTTCCAAAATTCGTATATTTGCTCTACCCATAAATCCACGCTGTAATTAGCGGGTGCTTTCTCTGAAGCTCCAAAACCCAACATATCCAGAGCATAAACCGTATGGCGATCGCCTAATATTTCCAAATTATGCCGCCAATGACCAATACTTGCACCAAATCCATGCAGCAACATTAAAGGTAAAGATTTTACAGAATTATTTTCTACTGAATATTGAGGACGTATATATGTATACCGAGTCTGCCAACCCCGCCAAACCCAATCGCGCTGATTTCCAATTTTTTGCTGCCAATCCATTTGTCAACTAAACCTCTCAAAAATACTTTTTTCTGATGATGTTATAAGATTATTTTATATTAAGTTTGATTAATTTATTTAAGGCAAGCCTGCAAATTCTAATTGCCAAGTTGAGCCTGGTAACTAGAACATACAAGCAACTGGGGTGGATAAGTTTCTCAATTTAACCTAATTTTTATACCTTTAAGCCTGTATATGCAATATTCAGTTTATATCTTTGATTCTACAAACATGATTCATTTTGATATTCAAAAATTAATAATTTAGATTTTTTATATTTAAGTAGTTAATCAGACTTTCCTTTAAGATATGTGTATTTTATATTTCATGGTGTTATCATTGTAGAGATACTTAATGTATATAGCGTTAATGTTTTGACACAAAAAAATTAAAATAATTAATTTTGTTGCGATCGCGTAACTTTATCTGTAGAACGATAGAGCTAAATCCTATCTAAAGTGGGTAGAATAAAAATAAGTAAAATCATTTTTACCTTTATGGATTAGCTACCCTAGATATATACTCATTGGTTGCAAAAATTCCCATAGATTTTTTGCGTCTGAGATCCAAATTCCATACCCAAAACCAAACTATTAACCATAACTTCCCCAAAATCATTCATATATGCCTGTGATAGAGAAAAGAAGAAGTCGCGACTTACCTCAAATCAACGAAAGAATTCGCTTTCCAAAAATTCGGGTTATTGATACTGATGGCGCTCAGTTGGGAATCATGACTCCCCAAGATGCACTGACTAGAGCCGATGAGAAAGAACTCGATTTAGTGCTAGTGAGCGATAAAGCCGATCCTCCGGTTTGCCGGATTATGGACTACGGTAAATTCAAGTTTGAGCAAGAGAAAAAGGCGCGAGAAGCTCGTAAAAAGCAACACACGGCTGATGTAAAAGAAGTAAAAATGCGCTACAAAATAGAAGAACACGATTACAACGTGCGTGTTAACCAAGCGAAGCGCTTTCTCAAAGATGGTGATAAAGTAAAAGCCACGGTGATGTTCCGGGGTAGAGAAATTCAACATACCGATTTGGCAGAAATTTTGCTTAAACGGATGGCTACAGATTTGGAAGCTGAAGCTGAGGTGCAACAATATCCCAAGAAAGAGGGAAGAAACATGATGATGTTGCTTTCTCCTAAGAAGTAATTCACAAAAATTGAACAGCAAGGAAGCAATGCCGATACGTTATCACTGTTGGTGTTGCTTCTTTTTGGCATTTATTTTATGCCCGGAAAGTTGCTAAGCTAAAAAGCAGCTAAATTATATATAAAGGGCAGGGATGCCCACCCCACAAGAATTAGAATAATTTAGATTATATGATTTAAATGCACAACAGCTTACCCCTCTGGCAATATCTGAAACAAACACATTACTACTGTTGCCTGTTCCCTCTTCCCTGTGTTTCTTCAGAGTTTATTTATTTGTTGATTATAAAAAAATAAATTTAAATAAATCTAAATTAATCTAAATTAATCTAAATTAATCTAAATTAATCTAAATTAATCTAAATAAATCTAAATTAATCTAAATTAATCAAAAAAACGATAGTCTTGGGTGCTGAGTGGGAAAACTAATACTCAGTTACTCAGGACTTTTATTTTTTTCTAGGAGTAATACCTTATGGGAGGTGCTTTTTCTAGTTACCAGTATTTGAGGAAATGGTTTTCCAAGTCCGAGAAACTGAAATTAATCGTAAATTTCCTTGGACAGGGGTGACCATAACAGATTAAACCAAATGCAATTAAAGAATCAACACTTAGGTGCCTATAGAAATATTTTACTACGAGTACTTCGTTGGGTAAATCTCCGACCGGAAGAAAGTTCTCGAACATTATTGATGTTTGCTTTTTATGCGACAACATCAGTGGGATTGCGATGGGTGGAAGATAGCAGCATTGCTTTATTTCTGGATAAATACGGTGCTAGCTCTTTACCGCTGATTTATATTGCGAGTGCAGTAGTTGGAATTGCCTTAGTTTTTCTGTACTCTTGGTTGCAAAAGATTTTTCCTCTGCGATGGGTAATTGTAGCTGCTTTACCCTGCATGGTGATACCGTTAATTTTATTGCCTATAGGGTTGCAAATTACCTTATCTACAAATTTGCAGCTTTCGGGGTTGGCATTATTTAGCATATTTTTACTGCGATTGTGGGTTGATGCCCTGTATGTGATCAATCAACTCAACACTTCTATTGCAGCAAACCAATTATTCAATATTCAGGAGATTAAGCGCACTTATCCTTTAGTAAGTAGTGGAATTTTAGTTGCTGATGTCATCGGTGGGTTTAGTTTACCGACTTTAGTTAGATTTCTCAAGCTAGATAAAATAATTTTAATTGGGGCTTTAGTTATAGTTTTAGGAACTGCAATTTTGTTGCATTTGAGCAAGAAATATCCTCAAGCTTTTTCCGATGTTCCGCAACGAAAAATCAAGCAACCGCAAGTTTACCATGCTCGTCGTCTTTCGGCTCCTTTGAAGAATTATGCTTTACGATTATTTGCCTTTGGATTGTTAATTCAGACAATCGGATTGTTAGTAGATTTTCAGTATTTAACCCAGTTAGAATCAACCTTTCAAGGTAAAGAAATTACCAGTTTTTTAGGTGTATTTGGTGGAATCCTCGGATTATTTGAACTTGCAACCCAGTTATTTGTCTCTAGCCGTGTAATTGAACGTTTGGGAGTGTTTTTTACTACGGCAATTTTACCTGTTGGTGTTGGTACTTTATTGGCAGGGATGGCGATGATATCTTCATTGTCAATGACTTCAGCCTTGTTTGGCTTGAAAATACCTGATTTGTCATTGCTATGGGGTTTAACGCTGATTAAGTTTTTCGATGAACTTTTGCGTTATACTTTCGTAGCCAATACTAGTACATTACTGTTTCAACCAATACCTGAAAAAGTTAGAAGTCGTGTACAAATATTGTCTGGAGGCTTTGCAGAAACTGCCGCTGCGGGTTTTACCGGATTTATTATTTTAATTACCCAGTGGCTAACCAAGAATTTTCTAACTGTAAATTGGCAAAATTTAGTCTTAATTATAGAAACTGCGATTGTTGCGATTATATGTGTAGGAGTCATTTGGGTATTGCGATCGCAATATGTGGATTTATTAGTTTTGAGTGCTGAAAAGGGACAATTAAGCGTGACAAATGTGGATCTACCTTTTTTCAAGCGTGCTGTAATCAAAGCTTTACGAGAAAAAGGCAGCGAAGCGGATAAACATTCTTGTATTGAACTTTTATCGCAAATCGATCCCCAAGGGGCTGGGGAAGTGTTAGCACCAGAATTACTAACGCTTACTCCGACTTTGCAATCTCGAAGTTTGGAAGTAATGCTTGAATCTGATGTAAATCCTGCTTTTTTACCTCAAGTACGCAATTTATTAGAAAATCCTCAAACTATTTTAAATCCCAATATATTTGCTTTAGCATTGCGTTATGTTTCTCTTGCAGAAGCTTCTCCAAATTTAAATCAATTAGAAGAATATTTGAATCCCAAACAACACTCTGTAATTAGAGGTACTGCTGCGGCTTTATTATTAACTTATGGTACAACAAAGCAAAAAGTAGCAGCAACTAAAACTCTAGGATGGATGCTGACTAATAAAGAAGAAGAAATACGAGTTAATGGGGTTAAATCTCTTGCCGAAGCATCTTATTTACAAGCACTGCGGATTCATATTCCCTCTTTATTAGAAGATAAATCTTTGAAAGTACGAAGTATAGTTTTAGAAATGATTGCGGCAAATAATTTAGAAGAATATTATTCAGCATTAATAGTAGGACTTCACCATAAATCTACCCGTTTAGTAGCGATGAATGGTTTAGTAAAACTGGGGAATGAAGTCTTACCAATGCTGTCACGTTTAGCAGTAGATAACTACGAACCAGAAATAATAAGAGTATATGCTTTGCGAACAATTGGTCAAATTGATACCTTAAAAGCAGTCGATACTTTATGGCATCATTTAGAAATATCCAAAGGTTCAATTAAATGTCATATACTGCGTACTTTAATTAAAAGACATCAGCAACAGGGGATTTTAATTTTGGTAGATAGGTCTTATGAAACTAGAATTCAAAGATTAATTGAACAAGAGTTAAAATTGTTAGGTGAGATATACGCTGCATCTGTAGATTTTAAAAATCAAGGTGAAATATATGCTGCTTATATAGAATTTAAAACTGGAGAAACTTTACAAAATTTTCATTCTAAAAAGAAGGTTGTAGCTTTATGTAGGTTAGTACAAAAAGCCTTGACAGAATTAGAAATTGATATAAAAGAACGTTTGTTTTTACTTTTAAAATTCCTTTATCCCTTAGAAAAAATTAACGCTGCTGCCTTCAATATTAATTCCGAATCGCAAGTAAATTTAGCAGTAGGATTAGAAATTTTAGAACATACTATAAATTTACCTAGCAAAACTATATTACTCAATATTTTTGATAGAAGACCACCTTATGAAAAGTTACAAAA
>JBHJOU010000836.1:0-9668 GCA_050329355.1 Rivularia sp. (in: cyanobacteria) | reverse complement strand
CCAATGGTAGAAATAATTGCATCAACTTGAACTGCTTCTGGAGAAAGAGAAACAGTTTGCAAATTACCTTGTTGACGTTGTTGAATTTCGTAATCTGTAGTCATCCAATCACGAACAGCAACGTGTGCTTCTACACCGTTAATGAATATGGGTAAGGGAATTAAACCAGCTTTTTCAAAATATTTAATTAATTGAGAAATATAAGGTTGTTTAGTAATAACGTGTTTTCTATACAAAAGAATTCCAATTACTGGATTATGAATATTTTCAATTCTTTTTTTGTACCAATCTAAATAAGCTTTTGGTGATATAAAATAACCATTGTAATCAGGATGAAGCAATCCCATGTTCGGTGTTTCTATCGGTGAGGGAATATCACCAACTTTTAAATCTAAATATTTTTCTGCTAAAGTCCAAAATAATGCAGCGACGTTTTCGCAACCACCAGCATTCCAATAACCGTAAATAATCAACCAGTTGCGTAAATCTTGAACCTTTTGTACTGGGATATATTTTAATAATTTCGGACCAATTTTTAAAAAACTAATATAACCAGCAAGTTTATCTTCTTCCCTTCCATTGCTGAATTTATCTAAAATGAATTTTACTGGTTTGGGCATTCCTTTGGGTTTGTCACCAATTGCAAATGCACCAATTTGATTACAACTCATCAACTCCAAAGCTGACTCGAACACCAAACGAATGGGAATCTTGCTGACTCGTTCCTTTAACCATACAACTTGGTCGTAATCGAATAGCAAACTACCAAAAAACACATCAGCATCTTCAAGTGCTGTTTCCACTGTACTCCGTTTGCTGGTGATATCGCTATCGCAAAATATCCGAATATCCAAATCAGCACAGCGAGATATAGCCATATCAGCGGCTTTGCGGTACAAACCAGCATTGAAAGATTCAAACCCTGCAATCAAGACAATGCGCTTCATGTCCTAAACCCATAAAATGCTTCATTCTACAACTTTAGCGAAATTCCAGACTCAAGCAACGTCGATTACTCGGTTTCCGGTAGAAAATTACCGATTAAAAAAGTGTCCAGACGCGCTCGTACACACAGGGAAGAGATAAGGAGAGAAAAGTACTTATAAATTGAGTGGGTAATAATAACTGTTTAAAGATAAAGATATTAGTGCTTATATCTATGAAAATATATTTCAATTCAATATTTATCTATATTTATCTATCCTCAACCTCAGCTATTTTAAATCGTTTTTATACTTGTTCATTTGAAATTAATCATTAACAATATAGTTGAACATTATATTGAAAACAACATTTATTAAAAACAAAAAATTGAGTCTAAATATTATTTGAATTCTTAAATACGATTGAAGACAATGTTATCTAATTATCTTGACAATGACTATATTGAATGTTTTAAAAGTAATATTAAATGCTTGAGGTAAGTCAATGAGATTTGGAATTGATATTGGACACAATTGTCCTCCAGATACCGGAGCAAATGGAATCAAATTTGAAGATAATTTGACTTTGGATGTCGGCAATAGAGTTATGGGTAAACTGAAAGATTTGGGACACCAAGTTATAGATTGTAAACCAGGAAAATCTAATAGTGTGGGAAATTCTTTGCGACAAAGATGCTCGCGAGCCAATGTAAGTAAAGTTGATATTTTTGTTTCGATACATTTTAATGCTTTTAATGGATTTGCCAACGGTACAGAAATATTTGCTATCAGTGATACAGCTAAAAAGATTGCTAAACCAGTATTAGATGAAATTCTACAAATGGGGTATTTTAATCGCGGAATTAAAAATGGTTCTCATCTATACGTTTTGAAAAATACAAATATGCCTGGAATTTTAATTGAATGTTGCTTTCTTGATTCAGCAAAAGATATGAAATTGTTTGATTCGGAAGCAATGGCAAATGCTATTGTCAAAGGATTAACAGGTAAATTACCTACTGCTCCGGTTATTTCGGTACCAGATGAATCATTAAATCCTGATGTATCTTTATTGAGATTACAAAAAGCTTTAAATCGTCTCAGAATTACCGACTCAAATGGAAATCCTTTAGATGAAGATAATATAATTGGTCCATCAACTGTATTTGCAATTAAAAAATTTCAAGAAATAGTTGGTATTCAACAAACAGGAATCGCAGGTGATACTACATGGGGTGCGATTAATCAAATTTTAGCAAAACCAGTAATTAGGAAGAACCATGCCGCCGGTATCGTCATGAAATATTTACAATACCGTTTAGGTGCTGAACCTGATGGTATATATGGTTCTGACACAGAAGCTGCAATTAAGCAATTTCAACGAGCAAATGGTTTGTCTGCTGATGGAATTATCGGAAATGTTACTTGGCAGAAATTGATTGGGTAATTTTAAATAGTTAGGAGTTAGCAGTTAAAAGTTAGGAGTTAGGAGTTAGGAGTTAAAGTTTTATATTCTGTAAATTCAGTTAAAAAATATTGATCAAAATATTTATTTTACTCAATTTATAAATTAATTTATATGATTTTAAAAGTATACCCATGTTCTTACGGACACGCTACGCTAACAGACTATTCGTCTGGGGAACCAAAAAACAAAGCCCGACAACCTGGGTTAATGAAGTGCATATTCATACAAAAATGCTATAACTCCTAACTCCTAACTCCTCACTCCTCACTCTTAATTCCTAAATTTATTTTGCTCGTGTACATGGTAATTATGTCCGGCTAAAGCAATACCCAAAAATCCCCACAATACCATACCGGCAACACCTAACATCCCACTGTTACCGGCTAAAGTTGATATCATACCGATACCAATACCCCGCGATGCAGCCATAAAAGAATCAAAACGACATTCATTAAATTGAAATATCTGAAAAACTAATAGCAGCATTCCACCTAAATAAAATACTGCTCCAAACCAACCTAAAGTAAAAAATGTATCGAGAAATCCACTATCAATTACAATTGGTTCTAATACACCTTTTTCATTTACAACAAAAGTATTTCCGACTCCATTACCTAAACCGTTGGTAAGGGCTTGATTCAAACCTTCCTCGTAAATTTTTTGTCGAACTTGAGCGCTATCGTCTTTTTCCAGATTAGAAAAAGTTTCAAAACGTTGTGAAATTGTTTCCGAAAATGGCTCAATTGTTGTTAAAGGTACAACAAAAAGTACCATCAACAAAATAACCACAACCAGACGCATTTGAGAGCGTGCTTTAAGAGAACCAAATAAAGTTACTAATCCTACTAACCAAGCACCCCATAATGTCCGTACTGATGTGAGTAAAAATGCCAAATAACCGGCAGCTGTGGCAGGAATATTCAGATAATGAGCGTGAGTTAATAACAATAATAAACCAGCCATCATTACAGCCCCAAAAGGTGCGGGAGAAGCCATTGTACTCCATACCCGCAATCCTAAAGGTTCCGGATCTCCCATGCTTTTCAAATCGGTTTCTATCAGCCAAAATACATCCCATTCAGGTGCTACTATAAACTGCCAAACACCATAAGCACCCATCACCAGTACACCCCAAGTGAAGGTGCGCTGAATCACTTGACGATACTGAGGATATTCCCGCCATTTGATAAACAAAAAGAAAGCAAACACAATCGGGGGTAGCCAGTCGAAAACTCCCCTAGCCGCAGTCATTGGTGTAGTTTTAATTATTCCGATTAAAGAACCGTAAAACACACCTAAAAATGCCAAGACAAAAGGTAAACCACCTTGACTTAAGGACTTGGGAAGATATTTTAAAAAGGTATGTAAGGTAAATAAAGTGATTAAATATGGCGCTATCAGCATGAGACGACTGGGATCGAAACCGCTTTTTAAATCAACTAAGCGAGTCACAAATGGTGTAACGAACCACATCCACCATGTAAACCCGATATAGAGGATAGGATATCGCAGATACAAAAAAAGACCTACTGCAAGGGAGAGTGCTATATAGCTATTGCGAAGAATAGCTGTAGCGCCCGAAAGAATACATAGTGCTGTGAACAATACCAATGCAAGTATTGCTGTCCAACCCAAAGGTGGTTCTAAACCAAAAGAAAATCCTTTTTTAGGAGTGTTATTTTGCGTTTGTATATAATTCACTGTTAAAAAGTTAGGAGTTAGGAATTAGGAATTGTAGAGACGTAGCAATGCTACGTCTGTACGGAAGTTAGGAATTAGGAGTTATAATTTACTAATGCTTTATTAATAACTGTTAATTAATAATAGATTTAGAGGCTTGCCAAGTTTGTAAACCTTGCCAACGACCGCGTAAAGATGCAAATAGCTTTTGACCTGCTAATAAACCTTGAGAAGGCACAAATCGCAACCACTGAATAAAACCCACCGCTTCTCTGGTTCCTACTGTTATAGCCCAGAATAAAAATGCTAGTTTTTGCAATGGTGAAAAGTATTCTAATAAAGCTAAAGTTTCATTATGTACTGCATTGGCAAAGGCTATTTGATTGAAACTTTGACGTTGGTCTTCGTCAAATCGTTTCGCAGGATAATGATTAACTGCTATTTTGGGATCATAAATTAATTTCCAACCAGCCCGTTTTAATTTTAGGGAAAAAGCTAATTCAAAGTGAACTTGAGCGCCGCTTCCTCGCATTCTTTCGTCAAAATGCCATCCCTCAATCGCAGCCCGTCGAAAGCTCATATTTACTCCTTTGAGTACATCAACTTCCCGTGCTTCACCACTACCTATATGATGATTACCAATAACTTTACCAAACCAACGTACTTGCCCAACTGTTAGCGAATTTCCATCTTCTAAGTCGGTGCCATGATATACCCAATCGCGTCCACCTACAGCACCGACACATTCATCTGCAAGATAATGACTTTCAATACGCAACAACCAATCAGTATGAGGGGCTGCATCATCATCCGTAAAAGCCACAATATCAGTTGTTGCTGTATCGAGACCAGTATTCATGGCTGCAACGACTCCGGTAATGCTGACTTTTGCCGTGCGTAATGGTAAATTTTTACGGTCAAAGGCTGCGAGGAATGACCAAGTTTCAGTATCCGTATCGCGGACTACCACTATCACCTCATCAGCCGATCGAGTTTGATTTTGCAGTGCTTCCAAGCAGCGAGCCAAGTCTTGGCTGCGTCGGTAAGTTGGTACAATGACCGCGATCGACATGACTAATTCATCTCCTCAAATAAATCTACATATTGTTGTGCCATATTTTTCCAGGTATGTTGGATGGCGATCGCTCTTGCCGTTTGACCCATTTTAATTCTTAAATCCGGATTGGTGCTTAATTTTTGCATCGATAAAGCTAAAGCTTTGCTATCATCTGGATCTGATAAAACGATTCCGGCTTCAGGAGTGACTAAGAAAGCGGCTCCGGTACATTTAGCGGTAATTACTGGTATTCCTGTAGCCATTGCTTCGGTAACTACTAAACCAAAAGGTTCGTAGCGCGAAGGAAACACGAATAAATCCACAACTTTCATAATCGAGGGGACATCACGTCGGAATCCCAAAAAATGCACTCGTTCACTTATTCCCAAGGATGCTGCTAACTGTGGATAAGGGCTACCATCGATCACACCTACCACTGCTAAATGCAAATCGGAAACTTGCACCAAAGCTCGTAGCACTGTGTCTAAATTTTTTCGGGGTAGTCTAATATCCCCAGCAAACATTGCCAAGGGAACGCCAGTGGGTAAATTCCATGTTTCACGACTAGCACCGTTACCGGGTGAAAATTCTTCGATATCTACCCCATTACTAATGACTCGAATTGCATCTTGAGGCACGCCAATTTCTCGTAAATCTTCAGCAACTTGATCAGAAACTGCAACTACTACTTTTGCGTTATCGAATGCTGATTTTTCCCAACGAGCGTTGAGTTTTGTATAAAACCACTGATAAAAATTATATAAAAAAAGGCGTGGATTGAGGTTATTCCTGTTGGGAGCAGGTGTAGTTTGTAAGCTGGAAAACTTCAGCCAGGAATTGTGTACGAAATGTACTGCATTCACATCTGACTTTGCCCAGGTAATGGCACCATTTGTCTTAATTAAATCGAGTTGATTGCGATGTTTTTGTAACCACTTATTGCTTGCAAAAGCAAACTTGATGTTCCTGATTAATTCTGTTGGTAAACCTGTCACAGAAATAGGAACCCAATCAACTTGATGATGTTTTTCTAACTCTGGAGCAATTTTACTTGCTAATACAGTCAAATGATGACCACGGTTAATTGCTTCCCAAGCAACTTCATAATTGACCCTTCCTTGACCATCACCTTTAATTAAACTGTGAGTAATAATGCAAAGCTTCACGATATCAGCCTGCTGTAAAAATTAGGTACGAATTTCAAGAACCAATCACCGAAGAAGCAGCTTCTGGTTGAGAAATATTTTCCTGCTGCCATAATAGTTGAATCCGAGAACGACGAATAATTTCTGGCCAAGCTTGGATTGCGCCTCTTTTTAGTAAATATCCGCTCATATGAACAAAATATATAGTTAAAAAGGCTAGTAACTTAATCGGATTTGGGAATAGATTTTTATAGCGTTTAATGCCTACATAAAGTCTAGCAGCTTCTATGTGTAATTCATAATTACTAATACCACTAATACCCGGCGCGTCAAGCACGCTTTCCGTACTTTTAACATTTACTTGTAACTCTGGACAAGAAACTATTTTGTACCCATACTTAATAGCTCGCAAACAAAGTTCTGCATCTTCATAACCGAAATATATATCTTCATCCCACTGTTCTTGAATAAAAAACTGTCTGGGGAATAATGCTGCATGAATTACGACTGTTTCGGGAGTCTCTTCGGTGGCAGAAAAGTATCCTCGAAAAGTTAACTTTGATGGTAGTAATTTCTCTCCTTTAGTACCTGTACTAATACCTGTAATAATAGTATATTTTCTTTGCTCATTTGACATTTGAGAATATTTATTGATCGCATTCGCAATAAAGTCTGGTTCTACACAAATATCATCATCAACAAAAGCCACAAAATCTGTCTCTAACACAGAAGTTGCGTTGACTGCGTGATTACGGTTAGCACAAACACCGCGCTTGGGACCTGTAATATAAGTTGTTCCTGGATATTGTTGTACAACTTCTAAATTTGTTTGCTGAACTTCAATATCTTGGGAGTCATCAGAAACAATAACCCTATGCGGTTTAACTGTAGAATTCCACAAAGCTTTTAAACAATTATCAAGCTCTAGGGAACGATTTCTAGTTGTAATACAAGCTGCAATTCGCATTTGTGTAAAACCTTCCTTGATTTTCAAATAATATTGATTACAAAATATATGTGCTGTCAGTTACAACTAAAATTTAGCTGCGATTTTCGGAGGAACAAAACTTATTATTAGTCCGACTATTGTCCGTAAACTAAAGTTTCGACGTAAAGAATGCCAAAAACTAATACGTGCTTCTCTTAAGTTTTCACCCCGCATCAAGCCGATTCCTAAATTCGTACTAATATATCCCCATTGCTTCTGAAAATAAGGATGTAGTTCTGCTAATCTGTCATCTTTCATAAACTGCTCGTAACAGAAAAGGTCAGCTTTTGCTTTGCGGATTTTAGCCTGAAAATTGCGTCTTCCACTTAGCATTGTGTCTGTTTGTTCGTGTTCGCGATATCTGGTCAATTTAGCAGGATAATAATAAGCACCCTTACCAGAACGACAGCACAGATAATTCAGATAAATATCCCACGAACCGCCTACTTCTGCTGGAATGCTATCCCAATCAATAATTTCTCGACGAATTACAGCCGCAGTCGCGCTAGAAACTGCTCTATCAATTAAGCTTAATTTATAAAAAGGTTTGTAAATACCTTCTTTTAAATCTACACGTTTATAGAATTGAGAACACTTTTGTGTTGCAGCAATATCTATTGTGCCGTCTGCTTTGATTATGTAATGGTCGCAGAAAGCTACAGTTAAATCGGAATTGGCTTCTAATGCGGGTACAAGCTTAGCTAAAAAGTCTTTTTCCCACATATCATCGTCTAACAAACTTGCAACATATTTGCCTCGCGCTTTTTTAAAAGCGTTCATGGTATTCGCAAACATTCCCAGGTTGCTTTCGTTACGAAAAAAGCGAATTCTAGAATCTTGAAAAGACTCAATTATCGATTGAGGATTTTCAGGACTACAATTATCAGAAACAATAATTTCTATATTTTGATATGTTTGTTGAACAGCACTTTTCAAAGCTACTTTTAAATATTCCGGACGATTGTAAGTAGGAATAATCACACTGACTAAAGGTTGGTTTTGATAATTTTCGGTCATCTCTTTAAATCTCAATGCTTGCTTTATATTCGTCAGATTTTACCACTTTTTGTAGTAAACTAATCGTTCTATTCCACAATAATATACGACTTGCTGAACGAATTACTTTGTAAGATTTACTATATTTAAGTGCTGTTTTCAGTTGAAGCATAGCTCCAGGAATATCGCCCTTTTTGATTAAAAAATCTGCTGATTCTAAAGCCAAGAAAGCACAGTTTTGTTTCGCAGTTCTAGCAAGTTTATTATTATCTTCTTGAGGAAAATAAGAATTCAATATAGTCTCTACAGTATTATAATTCTCCTGGATGAAAATATTACTTTTGGCGTTAACATTGTTTGCAGAATTTAAATGTACTCGCCACATAGCCAAAGGTTCTACTTCAAACCACATTGGATAATGACTAAAAATTCTCACCCACATTTCCCAATCTCCACTGATACCACAGCGTCGGTCAAATCCTCCGAGATTTTCATAAACTTCACGCCGCACCACAGCCAAAGAAGGTACCGAAATACAACAAAGTTCCCCAATTCTATGCAACCAATTTTTAGGTAATATACCACTGGTCGGCATCTCAAAATCTGATAAACCTTGCCATTGATTGTATTGATCAATCACAATACTCCGGCAAAAAGCAGCACCTAGTTCTGGATGTTTTTCAAACGGTTGTGCCATCTTTTCATAAAATCCCTCTCTGACACCATCGTCACTGCACATTAAATGAATCAGCTTGCCCCGAGATAATTCAAAACAGGTTTGAAAATTATTCATCATACCGACATTACTATTTTGACGGTAAAATTCTATACGGTCTGCCCCTAATTCTTTGACAACTGCTTCTGGATCATCTTTTGTAGAGTGGTTATCAACAACTACGATTTGCATTTGATCTACACCAGGGTCTTGTGCCAAAATACTCTTAAGTGTGTACCGTAAATATTCTGCACAATTATAAGTAGGAATCATTACAGACCACAGAGGACGTTTTATTTCTGGGGAAACTGGCAAAATGCTCGGACGATAAGGATTCAACTGATTCATAGCTTATTTAACAAGGATTTTGCGTAAAAAAAGTTGTGTAGATTCGTAATCCTGAGTATTTATCTAAGTTAATACTCTCATTTCTGTTTTAAAGATTACAAGTTGTCAAAGCGTAAATACATAAAAATACACGATTTGAAGTAGTGTATGTAGTATTACGGTCATTGATAAATTGCGACTATCGCGTAAGCAAGTTATTTACAGATAGCTGCTGTATGTATCTTTTGAATAGGTTATACCAAAATATATGTATATTAGGCGAGAGGTTTTGCGTTATTTTTTGGAATCAAAATCTTAGAGATAATCTTCTTTATCAAAGCTTTAAATTAGGGTTCGGTAATTACAAAC
>JBHJOU010000625.1:0-3981 GCA_050329355.1 Rivularia sp. (in: cyanobacteria) | reverse complement strand
TTTTGTACCCGGAGTTAAACCTGTAATTTCCGCTTCATGTCTCCAAATATCGCGGTTAACTGGTTGTTGATACACTTGTTTATCTTTAGTTTGATTTCCAACTTTAGATTGTTGATCTTCCCTGGTATGACTTAATTTAATCGTTGTAGCGTCGGTAGTTTGTTTGAGGTTTTCTCCGTAAGCAACGGTATTTTTCTCACCAGGAAATTCGGTAAACCACACAACTTTGACAGAATTTTCGGTTGGTAATTGTAAGAAAGGCTCTGTTAGCAGCGATGAAGCTTCAGCAACGGGTTGGGAGTCGGGTAAGCATCCATAGATTAAAGTTAAACACAAAACACATAGAAATACAGATGCTAATGGTATCGGATGGTTTCTGAAACGTCTAAACATGATTATTTTCCATTCATCTATAGTTTTGTAGAAACAATCAACTGATAATTGTTTCTGACAAATGTAGTCTATACGACAAAAATTATTTTGAATTTTTTATCGCAATTATTCAAAGTCGCTGCAACGTTATTTTATATGTAGCAAAAAATACTCCCTCTTTAAAAACCTAATTTTTGATATTCGTAGTTTAGTTTGATTTGTTTGAAGTTTGCCATCCCGAAGGGCAAGGCTTCGCAAGAATCGCAACAGCAAATCAAATCGGAGGCTTTCGGAGTCTGAATATAAAGAAAATATAAATGTCTTATTTAATACTTGCAGCTTCAAGGCATTACACTATGATGTTTAGTGTTCGGAGGGCAAAACTAGTTCTGAATGAAGAAAATAAAGGAGGTTATCTGACTAATATCTCTTGGTTAAGGGCATCAACTCTGAGATTATTAGTTTTCGATATTCATGTCAATTTCTACATCCTTTAGTATTTTGAAAAATATTTCATGACATTATTAACTACAGGTTCGGGCGATGGTAGTCTGCGGGTAGAAGTGGATGCTTTTGGTGCATTCGGCTCTAATGTTGGGTCTGGAACTTCAGATGCTTTTTATGATCCTATCGGTGAACTTACAGAAGCTGGCACTACTTATCAATCTGGGATTGCATTTAGATTTGGTGATGAGGGGCAGCGAACTTTCTTGAATAGTATTGGTAGTTCAGGTTTTCTGCCTGAATTTAATTTGGGGACAATCACAGATACAAGTGTTGAGAGTACCTTTAATTATGAAGGTTTAGATTTTGCTCTTAATCAGCAAGTTGCAAATATTTTCTCTGATGAGAAAGACATTTCAGGTAGCACTTTAACTCAAACTTATACGATTACCAATCCTAGTTCTGAAACAGTAGAGTTTGAAACCATCCGCTATATAGATGGAGATTTGGAGTTTGATGGTAGTATTGCTGATGCTGGAGGTCGCTTAATTAGGAATGGTCGGGAAATTCTGTTTGAGACGGATTCGGGCGATAATCCTGATTTTGCGACAACGTTTTTTGGTATTACGGCTACTGGTGGTTCCACCGAAAACCCTGGACGTTTTGAAATTGATGCATTTCCTGATTTAGCAAGTAGAATCATCGCTGGCGAAGTTTTAGATGATACAGTGGCTGGTGATGGTCCGGATGCAGATGAATTTGTTGATAGCGAACCTTACGATTTAACATTGGCTTTGCGTAACAGTTTTGTTCTCAATCCAGGTGAAACAAGAACTTATACCACAACAACTATCTTTGGTTCCGGCGCTCCAGAAGAATTTACACCCCCAAGTTCTGGCTTTGTCATCGACAATTACATCGCTGGCGCAACAGTTTTCTTTGACGCGAATCAAAACGGAATCCTCGATGAAAACGAACCTAACACTACCACAGATGATTCTGGTGCCTACGAACTGAATATTCCTAATAGCTTTGATACCAATAATAACGGTTTATTCGATATCGAAGAAGGTTTGATAATAGCTTTCGGTGGAACTGATACTGCTACAGGTTTACCTCTAGAAACCCCTGTTACTGCTCTCGCTGATGCCAATGTTATCACTCTGCTCACCAGTTTAGTGGCAGATTTGGTTAACCAGGGATTATCTGTAGAACAAGCAAATAATCAAGTTACTACCGCTCTTTCTATTCCCACTGACATTGAGATTTTGACTCTCGATCCCATTGTTGCTACCAACAACAATCAACCAGGTGGAGTTGAAACTTTTGCTGCAATGGTGAAGACGCAAAACTTGATAACCCAAACCGCAGCACTATTAGCCGGAGCCACCAATTCTTCTATCTCAGAAATTACAGACGAAGTAGTTGCAGCAATAACTAGTGAAATTCAATCCAGCGGAATCCTAAACCTTACAGATACTCAACAATTAGAAACCATCATTGAAGCTGCTGCATTATTAACTAATGCTGATGTATCGGAAATCAAGGATGAAGTGGCTTTGGTGATAGCAGAAGCCAACCAACGCATTGATAATATTGTAGCAAATTCCTCTACAGATTCACTCGAAGAAGAATTTGCAAATGTACAGAAGGTTTCTCTAGATAAAACTATTTTTGACTTACAGCAAGCAGGAGCAGGAAATAAATCTATTGAAGATGTCGTAGCTGAAAATACTGGCGAGGCTTTAGATGACTTAATTGCTGGTACTGTTATACAAAATCCCATCTTCACCACAGATATCAATGGAACTACAGTTGAAGCGATTGACTTAACTGGTTTCGCTACCGATAAAGTCACTGTCGATTACACCATCAGCAGAGAAGCTGATTTCAATAATCAAGTTTACTTCTACAAGGTTGATAATATTACTGGTACTGTTGGAGGTGTCGCAGTTGGAGAGAGCGGTTATCTACAAGCTGCTTTGAACAATCTGGTTTCTCCTGTATTCTCTACTAGGGATGACAAGACAGAAAGCGGAAGCGTTCAGATTGAGGCTGGTTCTATAGTAGTTCCTCTGATTATTGCTGATGGTGATTTGACTCAAGCCCTCAACGGTACAGCAGAGGTTTACTTCTCATACTTGGGTGCTAATACTAATAACGATAATTTCGACCACATCAAGTTGTTGGATAGCAACACCTTCGGTTTTGAGGATTTACCAAACGGTGGTGACAAAGATTTTAACGATATCGTCATCAAGATTGACAGTATTGCTTAGTTGGCATTACTAACTTCAACTGAAATTTTTGTAGAGACGTAGCACTGCTACGTCTCCATCAATATGAAATCATCACTTCACTATTCGATGATGCTATTTTTTATATTGATCGTGCGTTTGATTAATTTTGTATGGTTCGTTTTCACAGGAAATTTCGGGAGATACAACCTATCAGAATTAATGCAATCAACTTCTTAATTATTTCCAGCTTCCAATACCATTCGTGGAATTAATAATTCCTCTTTGAATTCACCAATTCCAAGAAAAAGCCTTTCTTTGTTGTAAATTTTTGCTACTTCCGATACGTGCTCATCTAAGTAAATTTTCTGACCCTGACACCATTTCCGCGCTTCTGTTTCACCTAAAGTTATTTGGGAAAGATGCTGTAAAGGTGCATCAGCAGCCATTGGTTGAAATTCTCCTACTTCTAACTTTGCTTCTAATTCAGTCAAAGTAATACTATCGATTAAGTTAAAACCACTACTTGCAGTCCGTTGCAAAGCTGCGAGAGTTCCCCCCGTTTCCAATATCATACCCAAATCGCGGGCGATCGCTCTTATATATGTTCCCCCACCGCAGGCTATACTTACATCTAATTCGGGGAATTCACTTATTCGCCAATCTAAAATATCTATATTAAATACTTCCACATTCCGCACTGGTGCTTCAATTTTGTCACCTTTGCGGGCTAAATCGTAAAGTCGTTTTCCATCAACTTGAATCGCGCTATAATTCGGAGGGATTTGCTCAATTTTACCTTGAAACTGCATCAGTGCTGTTTTCACGGTTGCCAAATCCAACTCAGTTGCAGACTTTTGACTAATAACTTCTCCTTGTAAATCATCAGTCGTAGTTTGCACCCCCAAGCGAATTGTAGCCTTATAAG
>JBHJOU010000153.1:0-2110 GCA_050329355.1 Rivularia sp. (in: cyanobacteria) | reverse complement strand
GGTAGAAGATTACGACAGAGAACCTTTACCTTACGACCCCTATTATGAAGAAGAGCGTCCTACCCAACGTCCGCAAATTCGGGGAAGTCGGGATAGTCGTTCATCTCGCAACGATTATTATGAAGACCAAGCTCCCCGTCGTCCGGAGCGTCGTAATGATATAGAAAGAATCGAAGAGGACAGACCACCGCGTCGTCGCAATAATAGTAATACGAGTTCCAGTATTAAGCGCACTACAAGTCGCAGCACTCCCAGACTTGAAGAAAGCGATTGGGGTTCGGAACCTCGACCAATTGATGACTGGGATAATTCCATCGCTGAAGAAAGAAGAACATCTCGTCGGAGCAGCAGCAAACCTCCAAGCTCTCGAAGAACTGAAGAAGATATTCAACCTAGAACTTCAAAAAAACGTCGTCCTAGCCGAGATTTAGAACCGAGAAGAGAACGTGGTATTGATGAAGTCATACCGACCGATTATGAAGATTACAATCCAATTGTGCGTTTAGAAGACGAGAAAGATAATCCCATAAATCTGGGAGATATAGACAAGTAAAATTGCAGTGATGGATTACAGATAGTAAAAAAATTGAGGTGAAAAAATTTATCCCCAGATTTTGGCGACCATTAGGATTTCATTGGAGTCTTTGTCTTAGTCTGGGTATTTTGCTTGTATCTTGTAGTTATAGTGATATTCCTATTGGTTCTAACTCGCTTAATACCCGCTCTAACGAAGAACAACCAGCTTTGAGCGGAAACGGTCGTTTTTTAGCCTATGTATCAAATCGTAGTAATACCCAGCAATTATTATTGTACGATTTAGAACAGCAACAGTTGATTCCGACACCACGTTTGAATCGACCTAATACAATTGCCGAAAGTCCCAGCCTCAGTTACAGCGGACGTTATATAATTTACAGTACTAGTGACCGTGGTAGACCAGTTGTAGCACTTTACGACCGCGCTGTAGAGCAGTCACAAATCCTGACACGAAATTACAACGGCTCAATAAGAAACCCCAGTGTTAGCCCGGATGGTAGATATGTTGTATTTGAAACAAGCATTCGCGGTCAGTGGGATATTGAGGTACTCGATCGAGGAGCAAATATTGAGTTAGATATTCCTAATGCTGCGCCAGTAAGTGTACCACCTGAGTAAGAAGGATGGGGTTATGAGTTAGGAGTTATGAGTTATGAGTTAGGAGTTATAACCTTTGACCTTTAACCTTTAACCTTTAACCTTTAACCTATGTCCAAATACTTGATTTCAATTTGCTTATTTACAACTTTAACTTTATTAAGTGCTTGTGGTTCTCCACGTATATTGAGTTACCCATTTGATAATGGTGGTAGCAGCCTTAATTCCGGTGCTTCCGAGTTAAATCCTTATATTTCCGGTCGATATATTGTTTACACCAGCGATCGCCGGGGTAGCCAAGATGTTTATATGTTCGATCGGATGACTCGTAGCTTGATTAATTTACCTGGGTTGAATTCCTTTGACGCGATCGCAAATCATCCATCAGCTTCTCAAGATGGTAGATATATTGTGTTTGCGGGTTCTGTGGAGGGAAGAAGTAATATTTTTTTGTACGACAAAGAAACTCGTCAATCGCGTAATTTAACAGGTAATTTGCAAGCGGAAGTCCGCAATCCTACAATTAGTGGTGATGGTAATAGAATTGCTTTTGAGTACACTTTAAACGGACAGTGGGATGTGTTGGTTTATGATCGTTTGGGAAGACGTTTGAATATACCTCAAGAACCACAATAAAATAATTCAGATTGTTAAATTATATAAATATTAATGTAGAGACGCTCATAGTATCGCGTCTAAAAAATAATCTAGTAAGAAGTCGGGTTTTGATGATTATTTTCTGGTGTTACTTATAGAAGATGGTAAAAACCCGACTTCTATGATTATTGTGGTATTAAATCTTTTCGCCATAAATATAAACAAACATAGACAATTACTATCATTGATTACAGACTGATGCTTAAGTACTTATCGTTGATGTTATATTTGACTATAAAATTTATAACTATTAACTTGAAGTCGAAAAAGAATAATTATTCCAATCAGCTACAGGTTTATAACCAATTTGTTGATATAT
>JBHJOU010000426.1:0-15153 GCA_050329355.1 Rivularia sp. (in: cyanobacteria) | reverse complement strand
TTATATCCAACAAATATTACATTATCACTCAAACCTAAATTAGTCGTTATTTGTTCTAAAGAAGTGCGATCGCTACCGTCACCAACTACGGTTAATATCACATTTGGATGCTGTTGTTTTAGAGAGACTAAGCTTTGTAAAAGTATCGGCAACCCTTTCACAGCAGCAAGTCTACCGACATACAATAAATGTTTTCCTTGTCCGTGATGAGATACTAATTTAAATAATTCCGGGTCGATGCCGCAGTGAACGATGTGCATTTGGTTCCATTTGTCAATCGGTGAAAATATCATTCCTTGACTGCGACAATAGTTACTAATACAACTCACAAATAAGGCTCTGTTTATTTTCTCATCCAGTCTCCAATAATACGGCTGAAAGAAAATATAAGGGCCGTGTAACGTAAAACTGTAACTAAAACCTGCTAATTCTGCTGCTAACATCGCAACAGTACAGCTAGAATCGCCAAAATGGTTGTGTAAGTGAGGAATTTGCCTTCTGTTGATTTCTTGAGCGAGAATACCTGCTTCTAAAAAGTAGAACAATTGATAGATATTGCCTTTGAATCCATGTAGTCTTGTTGACCAAGTTAATTTAAGTGCCGTTAAATATCTTTTTGGTGAAGCTAGTAATAGATTTAAATGCGCTTGCAGCAATTTTATCGGACTTGGAGGAAGAATATAAAAAGTTTGATTTCGCTCTTGTTTTTGTTCTTCTCCTACCATATGTTCTTCACCAGTAGGGCGCACGGAAAATGTATGTACTTCCACACCCTGCTGACGAAGAGCAGCAACTTCCCGTTGAATAAAAGTATCTGTAGCTCTGGGATATTCTCCGGTTAAATAAGCGATACGCATAATTGACAGTTGACAGTTGTTAGTTGATGGTTGACAGTTGTTAGTTGATAGTAACCTTTAATCTTTAACCTTTAACCTTTATGTTTGCTGTATCTGAAAGTGAATCTATATCGCTACAGCTACGTTTCAATGCTTCATCTAAAGAATATTTAGGTTGCCAATTTAATATTTTTTGAGCATTTTTATTGCTATAGCAAAATGGTTTGAAACGAGCTTCCAATCTTGCCGGAATCAAGATACCCGGTAGCTTGATTTTTCCAAAAAATAGTACTTTGTTAGAAAACCAAGCACTACGGGATAATAGACGAATTATCGCCCAATTTATAGCTATTGTGGAAGACTGACGCGGTAACAGGTTGAGAATTTTATCGGTATAAACTTTTTGGGTTGGTAAATCGTTATCGACAATATTCAAAGTCTTACCTATCCCTTCTTGACATATACAACTATTAACTATTGCTTGAGCGCAATTTTCTACATAAGTAAGGGGAAGTTGAGCATTTCCACCAATGCGAATCCACAGACGATCTTTTAAATTTATCCCTAAATGGGCATTCCATAAATTGTTTCTTCCGTAAACTATCCCTGGACGGATAATTGTCACTTTTCCTTGATTTCTCTGTTCAAAATCTCGAAACAGACTTTCTTGAATCAATTTAGTTTGAGCGTAAACGTCTCTATGAGTAGGCTGACTTTCAATGGGTGAATCTTCATCAATGATTTCGCGAGCAGGGATATGTAAGTAATCGAACACACTAAATGTACTTATCGCAACCAGCCGTTTGATATTTTCCCTTACCATTGCTTTGAGTAAATATTCGGTAGCCGTAACTGTATTTGCATACTGCGTATCGTAATTTCCCTGTTTGGCTGCGGCTAAATGCACTACAGTGTCTATATCTTTTAAAGCATCTTCTAGTTTTTCTGATTGAGTTAAATCGATACGTATTAATTCTAAATTTGCACAATTGCGCCAAGGTAAATGTTTTTCATCTGAAGTATGCCTAATTACCGCACGAACTTGAAACCCTTGTCGTAAAGCTTCTGCAACTACATACTTTCCTAAGAAACCAGATGCTCCTGTAACTAATAATTTCATGCTTTAATAGCCTCTGCATTTTCTCTAAATTTAACTTTGCGACTCATTTTTATGGATGGCTTTTCTGCTAATTCATAAATAATTGCAGCAAAGACAAGACTTACTACTACTGCTACCACTAAACAGATCAATTCAGTAAACAAATTTGCTTTTAAGAATTTGAATACTAAGAATAAAACGCTACCAACCACGATATTATGAGTTAGATATAAACTGTAAGAAATACGACCTAAAAACTGAAGCGGTTGCCAATTCAATAAATCCTGCATCCGATTTGCTTTACCAACCTCTAGTAAAAGAGTAGATACAATCACGCAAGTTATCGCAAACAGAGAAGAATTAATTATTCCTCCTGCTAATATAACGGCAGCATATAGGTAAAAATATATAGATTTCAGATTACCTTGCCAGCACCAATAAGCAAATATCCCTAATAAAAAACCGTAGTATAACGGAAAAAACAACAGCGCACCCAACCTGTTATCTGTAAATATCCCCAAGGGATAAGTCACAGCAAGAATTGCAGTAGGAACAAAAACGATTGCTTTTCCCCATTCTTTACTGTTCGATTTATCTAACCACTGCGCTAAACCTAATAGCGTACAAAATACCAGGTAAAACTGAATTTCTAAATTTAACGTCCAATAAATATTATCGAATGACTTAAACCCAAAAAATTCGTGTACGTAAAATAAATGTGCAACCAATCTTCCCGTAGAAAAAGCTTGATTCATCGGTGCAAAGGCTTCATTTTGAACAACCGATGAGAATAAAGCAAACACCAAAGCCAACAAAATTGCCACATAGTACGGAGGGCTAAGTCTAATTAAACGTCGTAGGGAAAAACGCCCTACATAAGATGGATTAATCGTAGCTGTGCGTAGAGAATGGGCTATGACAAATCCACTTAAAACAAAGAAAATTGCCACGCCTAAACTACCCCACTTAAACAGGACATTTTCTAACCAATCTGGTAAAATTTTGCTTAATTCGACTAAACGTTTAGTTGCATAAATATGGTACAAAACGACCCATATAGCACCGATTCCACGCAAACTGTCAACAAAATGAAAATGGATTTTTTGTTTCTTAGTTGAAGTTCCAGATAAAGCTGATGAATTCATAATTTGTATTCCTATTAGTATGAATTATCAAAATAAAACTGTCCAATGAATGCTTGATTTTTCCTGAATTAAAGCTACTTATAATATTGACTTTTAGGCTATTTTATGATGGATGACTATAATTCTTGTCTAAGCTAGTACAAACAAAATTAATTTTTATTTTTATTTTATTTTTATTTTTAAAGTTCAAATAATAAACCTGATTATTCCCAGAACTATCTTTGCTGATTACCTATGTTTGGCATGATGACAAGATAGAATTGATAACGTGAATATACTAGCCGCAATCAGCAAGATTGATGACGGCAATAAAAATACACTCGTTTAAGATTTAAGCACTTCTACAGACAATTAGCTACTGTTGCACCTATTGTTTTAAGTAAATGCCTAAACATCTTGATTTAGCTACTTTTTTAGTTAAAAGTTACATCATCATCATGCTAATTGAACAATTATCTTTACAATAACTTTAAAAATAATCTTTTTTCTATATCAAAAATTTATACTTTGAAGAAGATGAGTGATTTTACTTTGAACAAATATTATGATATTGTTTCAAATGTTAAAAGGTTATGTAAACACAATTAAATAACTGTATTTTATATTGACACAATTCCTCGAATAGTTTTGAAGTGAAGTATTTTGCTATCTATCGCCATTTGAAAATAAAAGCATGGCAGGTCTGGTGAGATATTAGCCTTGAAAATAACCTGAGCTTAATGGTTTTTATCTATAAAAATCAGATTTGTATTCTAAAGGATTTTAATTAGACAGTTGTGTTAGCAAGGCAAAAGCAAGAATTTTAAATGGCGATATGCCTTACTTGGAGCAAAGAAAACAGCCTGAACTGCCGTACTTAGAGAATTCAACTCCAAAGTAAACTTCCATAGATATTTTTACAGCTATGACATCTTTAAAAAAACTTGCTTATCGGGGTGCAATCTGGACAATTGCAGGTTACGGATCGAGTCAAGTTATGCGATTCGGCAGTAACTTAATTCTGACTCGCTTGTTAGTGCCAGAGTATTACGGTCTAATGACTGTGGTGAATACACTGAGAATGGGGATAGAGTTATTTTCAGATATTGGTATACCTCAAAGTATTGTTAATAATCAATCGGGTGATGAACCTAGTTTTCGGGATACAGCTTGGACAATACAAGTAATTCGTGGTTTCATCATATGGGTTGTTTTTTTGTTAATTACCATTCCAACTGCGAACATTTACGATGATCGCCGTTTGCTGTGGTTAATTCCAATAATGGGATTTTCTTCAGTAATTGATGGCTTTAGTTCAACGACCATATATACTTTCCAGCGTCGTTTAGACTTAGGTAAATTAACCCAGTTCGATTTCATCATATTGACATTAACAATCCTGACTATGATTGTTTGGGCTTGGTTAAGTCCCAGCGTATGGGCTTTAGGTATGGGGGTAATTGCAGGAGCAGTTTACAGAACCATAGGTAGTCATTGGTTGATACCGGGATACACCAATCGTTTCGCTTGGAATCGAGATGCACTTCAGGAAATTATCTCTTTTGGTAGATTGATGTTTGTCGCAACAGCACTTATGTTTCTGGGTGAACAAGCGGACAGACTAATTCTCGGTAAGCTATTCTCCTTTCAAATGTTGGGTGTTTATTCTATAGCTTATACTCTGGCGGGTATACCGCGAGAAACTATCAAAAAGCTGAGCTATAGAGTTATTTTTCCTGCAATTTCCAATCAAGCTAACATCCCACGCTCTACTCTACGAGCCAAGATTCTCCGTCAACGTCGAATAGTACTCTTTGGGTTTGCAGTTTGTATTGCGGCTTTAGTAACTGTTGGGGATTTAATTATTGCTACTCTCTATGACAAAAGGTACTCTGAAGCTACTTGGATGATGCCGATTCTCTGTTCTGGCATTTGGTTTTCTGTGTTGTTTTATACCATTAGCCCTGCTCTTTTAGCAATCAAGAAACCGCTATACTCTGCTCAAAGCAATCTGGCTAGGTTTGTGATCATCGGTATAGGATTACCCTTAGCTTTCTATCGTTTTGGTAATGTCGGAGCAATTATTGCGATCGCAATTGCTGATTTTCCTTTATATTTTGTCAACCTTTGGGGACTTAGACAAGAGAAATTATCCTGTATTTCTCAAGATATTCAAGGTACAGTCTTTTTTATTAGTTTACTTGCTCTATTTCTTTTTATCCGCTATTTTCTAGGTTTTGGAGTTCCAATTCAAGCCATACTCTAAATAATTACATGATATAAATATCGGAACTAAAAAAAATGATCAATTGATATTGTGGTAATGATATTTAAATTACCTTTTGAGGTAGATTGTTTTGAGTGAATTTGAAATATGGGTTTAAGGCTTAACTAAATCAAAAGAAAAAAAGATTTCTCAACAAAGTCCTAAAAAACCGGGCTTATTGCCAAATATAAATCTCAAAGCCTGGATTTTTCGTTTATAAACCCGGTTTTTGGGTATAAATAAAAAAACTAGATTTATCAATTTAATTAGCAGAAAAAACTTGAGGAGGAAAACAATGAGTTTATTAGATACAAACATTCAATCTTTAAACCTTAATATTCCCAGAATCAGATACGAATGCTTTCGGGAAAAGTGGGTATCATATCACCGCGATATTGTAAAACAATTAGCAGCATCACCAGAAGTTAAAACAATTTGTGAAGTTGGTGGTGGAGCAAATCCCTTTTTAGATTTAGATTTTGTACAAAGTAATGGGTTAGAATATACCATTATTGATATTTCGGCAGACGAACTAGCAAAAGCTCCCGACTGCTACAATAAGATACAGGCAAATATTGCAGATCCAAATCTAGAATTGCCAGGAAAATATGATTTAGTTTTTAGTCATTTCCTTGCAGAACACGTTGAGAATGGTTTAGTTTTTCACAGAAACGTTTTTAACCTTTTACAAGAAAATGGACGAGCTTTTCATGTCTTTCCGACTCTTTATGCTCCTCCTTTTGCGATTAATCATTTATTACCAGAAGACTTATCGTCTAATATTTTACTTTTCTTTTTTCCTCATCGGGAAAAGCAAGGTAAATATGGAAAGTTCCCGGCTTATTATAGTTGGTGTAGAGGACCAATAAAAAGTCAATTTAAAAAGTTTGAAAGTCTTGGTTATTCTGTAGAAGAATACGTTGGTTTTTACGGACATCCCTATTATAAAAAAGTAGCACCTTTACATAAAATTGCTAATTATTTAGCAGGTTTTTTGAAAGAAAATCCTAATCCGTTGCTAACAACTTATGCTTATGTTGTTTTACGTAAAAGCTCGGACAATTGATAGCTAAACTCTATCTATGTTCAGTATAATTATGTAATTGTGGGTGGCTATTATCCCACCCCTGAAAGACTTATTCTACCTTTTCAAATGTTGAAAAATTTGATAGCTATGATGTAATAGCTAATAATTTATTTGTTTTGTGATGTCTTTAGACCTAGTAAATCTTCAATTGGTCAATTTATTTATCGGTGACATATTATGACAATGGCACAAATTGACAACAACCAAAAACCATTGCGAGTAGTATTAGTCGCAGAAAATGTATCCCGTAAGATGGGTGGTGAATCTGGTAAAAATTTGTATTATTTCCATCTTTTTCAGGAGCGTGGAATTGATTTACAGGTAGTTTGTCATGCAAGAGTTAGAGATGAACTTCGTCAGGAATTTCCTCAAGATAAAGATTTTCACAAATTTCATTTTATTGAAGATAATTGGTTACAAAAAACTATTTGGCGAATTGGTAAATTATTTCCCTATAGAATCGAAGATTTAATATTTTTACAAATGGTGCATTGGATTACTCAAATTCGAGCTAGAAAATTAGTCAAACAACTGATTAAATACCAAAATACAGACATCCTATTTCAGCCTTCACCAATTACACCGAAAGGATTAAACTTCATGTACAATATGGGTGTACCAGTAGTACTCGGTCCTTTAGCAGGTGGTGTTGATTTTCCTCCAGCTTTTCGCTATATGGATTCTAAATTTACTGTGGTGTCGGTAACTTTAGGAAGAATTTTTTCTAACATTTTACATCGATTTGTACCGGGCAAATTAAAAGCAGAAACTTTAATTGTTGCCAATCCTCTCACTAAAGAATCATTACCAACTGGATGTAAAGGAAAAATTTATCAAGTCATTGAATGTGGGGTTGATTTAGATATTTGGCAACCAAGAGAACAGCCAGAGATTAATCCTGAAAAACCAGTTCGTTTCGTATATTTAGGTCGTTTTGTAGATTGGAAAGGAATTCAATTTTTGATTGATGCTTTTCAACAAGTTGCTCAAGAAACCAACGCCGTTTTAGAATTAGTTGGAGACGGAGAATTACGGCAAGATTTAGAAAAGCAAGTCGCCGAATTAGGTTTAGAAAATAACGTTAACTTTCGCGGTTGGATGAAACGAGAACAAGCATCAAAATTGCTTTGTGAATGTGATGTTTTTGTCATGCCTTCTTTACGAGAAGCCGGTGGTAATGCAGTTTTAGAAGCGATGGCTTTAGGATTACCCGTAATCGCCACAAAATGGGCAGGGCCTGCAAATACGCTACATCCTGATTGCGGTATTTGGGTGGAACCGACTTCCATAGAAGCTTTTGTTGATGGCTTTGCACGAGCAATGATTAAACTGGTTAATTCACCTCAATTACGTCGTCAAATGGGTGAAGCTGGTCCGCAACGAGTACGTACCAACTACTTTGATTGGGATTCAAAAGTAGATCGGATAATTGAAATTTTCTACGAAACTCTTTCACGTCAACCTGAATCTCAAGTATCCCAGCGAACTCGTAATTTAACTTCTGAAACTTATACATCAGGGACGTAAATTCAATAACTTGCTTGAGTATTGCATTGATATACCAAAAATGATTGATAACTGTCATTCTGAGCAAAAAGCCAGTAAATTTAATTTCGCTTGGCTATCGTTTTTGATCTTTAAGTAAAAAAGAAGACAAATTGAATAATCTAGGACTTACGCAAAAAAATTTGTCATGCTGTTCGTGTAGCGTGCGCGTCAGCGCTTACGTAACTCTGTGCAGTGAAGCATCTTGGAGATTCTTCACTTCGCTTACGCTCCGTTCAGAATGGTTTTTCGTTAAAATGCGTAAGTCCTATAAACATTTAACTCCTTAAGAAGACATTGTCAAATTTATATCTTATGGACTTAATTATTTTTTATTTAGATAAAATAATGTTTTATTAAATTAGGTGACAAAAAAGCAAAAATGACATTCAATAAGTAAATTCACTTAAAATCTGAATTTAAAATCTAGAATGACATACCATTTAGCCCTCAGCAGTTGTTTTGATTTAGAAGATATCAAACAAGATGCTCAGATTGGTAAATGTCCTAATCATATTATATTCGATATTATTAGGCTTTTAAATGCAAAAATTCATCAACCAAATCAAGATTTTTTGTCACCAATAGATATTGTATATGAAAAGATTATTGGGTTTAAACATCATTGGTCTTTGGCGCGTAAATTATCTTCGGAATTAACTAAAAATGATGTGGTATTTTGTATCGATGAGACCGTAGGATTACCGATTGCAGCATTTTGTGGAGGAAGACACCGAGGACCGAAAGTAGTTGTGTTTATCCATAATCTTAATAGACTCCGAGGACGTTTTGCTTTAAAGTTTTTTGCAATCAAAAAACGCATTCATTTATTGATGACTGCTAATGAAGAGCAAGCCGATTTTCTGCGCGATTATTTAAATTTACCTGAAAATCGTGTATGTTTGTTTCCTTATCAACCTACAGACACATCATTTTTTAAACCAAAGCTCTGTTCACCAAATAAGTCTCGTCCGTTAATTGTTGGTGGAGGTTTGGAGCAACGGGATTATCGAACTTTAGCACGAGCAACGGAATCTCTAAATGTTGATGTGAAAATTAGCGCTGTATCTCCAACAAAAATTCTTACTTCCCGCTGTTTTCCCAAAGTTCTTCCTGCAAATATGTCCCACGGTTTCTATGATTGGAATTCTTTGGTACAGCTTTACTGTGATGCTGACATTGTTGTAATTACCCTTTACCCAAACAATTTTCAAGCTGGTTTATCGACTCTGTTTGAAGCACTTGCTTGTCGGAAGCCAGTTATAATTACCCGTGGATCTGGAATTATTCAAGAGCTAATTGATATAAAAGCTGTTTGGGGTGTTAATCCTGGTGATTCTCAAGATTTAAATCAAGCAATTAACAGCCTATTAAAAAGTCCTAAACAGAGTGAAGCGATGGCTGAAATTGGTTATCAATTAGTGCTTAAGCGGTATAATCACCACGTTTATGTCAAGGCTTTAGTGGAGAGATTGAGGAATATTTAAATAAAGGAACAAAAAAGCAAAAATGATATTTAATAAATGGCTTTACTCAAAAAGTAGAACTGAAAATCTGGAATGACATATTCTTTTGATTTAGAGCTTCTCAAGTAAGATGCTTAGATTAGTAAATGTCCTGCTTGAGTTATTTAATTGCGAATCAAAAAACTTTTTGAATTAATTTAGGGATGTATTCTCCATTTGTATGGAGGTAATGAGAACTTTATCCACCCGTTTACCGTCCATATCCATGACTTCAAACCGAAATCCACCCCATTCAAAATATTCGCCTGCTTTTGGTATGCGTTTCAAAAAAGTAATTATAAATCCACCAAGAGTATAATAAATACCTGTTTCTTCTTGAGCTAGTGATTTTTTACCGAGCAAATCTTTGAGTTCGTCGGTTGAAAGCAAACCATCAACTAATAAAGAACCATCTTCACGGCGAACTATCATTGGTTCTTCTAAATCTTCTTTGGCAGTAATATCGCCAATTACTGCTTCGAGTATGTCATTAAGCGTTAACAAACCTTCGATATTTCCATATTCATCCGTAATCAGCGCCATATGTATGCCCGTTCGTTTAAATTCTTCTAAAATTTTCAAACCTGACATATTTTCGGGGACAAATAGGGGTGGTTGAATCATCGTTTCGAGGTTAATTTCTTCTCCTGTAAGACGCTTCGAGAGAAAACGATTACCACGCAAGATTCCCAAACAGTTGTCTAAATTTTCTTTAGCGACAGGAAAACGGGAATGATTGCTTTCCCTAACCAAAATTTCTAGTTCTTCTAATGGTGCATCAATATCAAGCCAGGTAATATCTAATTTCGGAGTCATCAAGGTTTTGATGCGGCGATCGCCTAAACGAAATACTCGTTCAACCATTTCCTGTTCGGATTCCTCGAAGGTTCCCGATTCTGTAGCTTGTTGAATTAGTATTTTGATTTCTTCTTCGGTTATTGCCTGTTCTTCAGACGCATCAATGCCTAAAATATTCAACAGTGTATCTGTGGAAAAAGTGAGAATACGTACTAGTGGAGCTACAATCAGTGAGAGCGATCGCATCGGTTTTGCGATCGTGCAGACTATTTTTTCGGGACTATTTAATGCCACTCGTTTGGGCATCAGTTCCCCAATCACTAAAGAAAGATAAGTAATAATAGTCACTACAATAACCACGCTAATACCTTCGCTGTAAGGCTTGAGGGCGGGGATTGTATCGAATACAGACTTTAAGCGTTGAGCTAGAGTTGCTCCACCTACAGCACCACTAAGAATACCAATTAATGTGATACCAATTTGCACTGTAGAAAAAAAATCATTCGGAGAGTTCGCTAGTTTCAATGCAGCTTGTGCTTTGGAGTTTCCTCGGTTTGCCATCTGTTCAAGACGGACTTTCCGAGCAGAGATCACAGCAATTTCTGAACCTGAAAATATTCCGTTAGCAATAATAAGTATCAGTACAAGAAAAACTTCCGTGGCGATGGCTGACATTTTATAATACCTAATTGTCTTGGATAGTAATTCTTAATTAAATTTGCATAAGACTTACGCAACTGGCTTTACTGTAGGGTGTGTGACACTTTGAGAAATTTTCAACCTAATAATAAGCTTCTTCTGTGTCACGCACCAACGCCCGCCCAAGTGACATTCACCCAGGTTAGTGCGGTTGATCGCGTAAGTCCTGTTGCAATTGATTTGCTAAGGTGAAGCTTAGCATGGTTCTGGGAGTATTTCGAGGAATGATAGCCACACTGATACATGGGAGCAGGGACAAACCCTCCAAAGTTTTATCTGAAGAAGGGTTGCTAAAATCAAATTTAAATGAAAATTATGGTCATTTTTTCACAAAAAAAGGACGAACCGTTTTGCGGTTTCTTCGGAGAGCAGATTCAACAATACCTTCAATAATTAAGCTTGAAGAATTATTTTTCTACTTTTTGAGTATAGTTTCTCTTCCAGTATAGACGCATTATTTCTTTAACCAAAACTCTGTTGACTGCATAAATCATGTTGATTAAATCTTAAGATTTGCTTCAGGTATTTTTAAACAGATTTTTTCAAATCACCATGTAAAATCGGCACGGTAAACAACCCCCAAGCCAAACCTGTAATTAACCCAAACGGTACAACTACAAAATTGTCAAAACTCCACCAACCTATAATTTGCGCTGCCATTTCCAGCGGATATGCCATCATTAATATTGTGGCGATCGCGCTACCATTCCAACCATATTGATGCAACCAGTAGGAACTTTTTCCATTATCCGTAAGATATAGTAAACGGGTAAGAAATAAACCCATTACAGTTCCGTAACAGCGCATACATACAGCCATGATAAAAGGTGATGCTAATTCAATTGCCATCTGGGGTTGGGGACATACATGATTACCCATGAAATAAATTATGTTGGCGATTTGAGGTAAAATTGGCAACCCGGAAGCAGCAAGAAAGGGAGCCAAAATTGGTCCGATAACCATTCCTGTAAGTAGGAAGTCGGCGATCAAACTTACCGGGTTGATTTGCAGTTTGGGGGAAATTGTTAGCTGCATTTGATATGTAAATTAATTGGTTGTAAAATTGCAAATTTTTTAGATTTAGAGACGCGATATATCGCGTCTCTACATTTGAAACGCGATATCATTCGCGTGTTTAGATTATTTTATTAAATGACTTCAGCGGTGTAGGGACTTGTCAATTTATCCAATTGCTGGACTAATAAACTTAGGAATAATCCCACATCTGTCACCACGCCAACTGATTCTACTGAACCGCGATCGCTTAATTTTGTGACTACTGCTGGGTTAATATCGACACAAACCATTTTCACTCCCGCAGGTGTCATGTTACCGACTCCGATGGAATGCAGCATTGTAGATAACATCAATACCATGTCCGCACCTTTCAGTAATTCCGCGTACTCTTCTTGTGCCTTAATTAAGTTCATTTGAGTATCGGGTAAAGGTCCGTCATCTCGAATCGAGCCGGCAAGGGCGAAGGGTACGTTATTTCTGACACATTCGTACATCACACCTCTTTGAATCATTCCTGCTTGTACGGCTTTGGCAATGCTACCGTGACGACGGACACTGTTGATAGCTTTGAGGTGGTGTCGATGTCCACCGCGTACTGAAACACCCCGCTTCATGTCTACACCCAAGGATGTCCCCATCATTGATTGCTCGATGTCGTGAACTGCGATCGCGTTGCCACCCAATAACGCCTGTACGTAACCTTCTCTGATTAATTGCGACAGATGTTCGGCACCACCAGTATGTATAACTACAGGTCCGGCAGTGACAACAACTTTACCTCCAGAATCGCGAATTTTACGTAATTCCCAGGCAACTTGTTCTACAATTAACTCTACACGGCGTTCGCTGGAAACACCAGCAGACATAAAGCTGAATTCTTCGGTGTTGCGTTTTTCTCGCGATTCGGGGTTACGGATGGTGCGGATACCTTGTACATCAACTACTACTTTTTCCCCTGCTTCTAAATCTCGCAATATTTTACATTGCGCTACCGTTCCTTGGTTCGTTTGAGTAATTGCGATCGCGCCATCCATACGTTGGTTTTGTACTTTCACCCATTCACCATTAATCCGCACTTCGGTAGGATAAATAGTACTAACGTAGAAATCATCCGGTGCAACTCCGTTTTGAATTACCGGCTGAAGTTTCGCGTCTTGCTCATTTTCCGGTAAATTCATCGCTCCCAAATCAATCAGGTGGGATACAATGCTTTCCATAACTTCATGGGAAGGAGCGGAAACTTTCACCTCAGCAGCAGAAGTACTTTGACGCTGTTCCCCCAAAAGGAAATTCATCACCTTGAAGCTACCGCCATTGTCTATAATTAAATCTAAGGCACGGTTAATTAAGCCAGAATCGAGTAAATGTCCTTCCATGCGGACAACTTGACTTTCGACGTAAGTATTAGCGTGTAATTCTTCTCTTACAGGTTCGTTTACTCGCAAAGTTAAACATTTAGCCGCACCCCCAGCTTTGAGAAATTCTGTAAGCGGTGTTTCAATGACTTCAAAACCAACTTTTTTAAAACGTTTTTTCAGTGTATCGGAAGCTTTGTTCATTACCACAATGCTTTCCACATTCACCGTATTACAAGCGAAATTCACCGCATCAGTTTCTTCTATAGCAATGCGTTTTTCTGGTGCAACTCGCATTTCAATCAAGCGGTTAGAATAGGAGTCAAAAGCACCGGGGTAGTAGAGTAAATAGCCATTTGCTAAAGGACAAAAGCAAGTATCGAGGTGATAAAAGCGGTCATCAGTTAATCGTAACGATAATACCTCAATATCCAACCATTTTGCCAGGAAGGGATGGGAATCCAATTCCGAACGAAAACCATAACCAGCCCATAACCAGCGCCCTTCCCGATCTAAAAGTGCATCACCTGCACCTTCAAAAGGTAAATCTTTAGGTAATTCGTAAACGGTAAAGCCATTTTCTTCAAACCATGCTTTGAAATAAGGCTCTTCCTTTTGACGCTCTTTATGGAGAAAGCGACTTAATACCACATTTTCACCTAATACCAAACCAGCATTAGCTGTAAAAACCATATCAGGAACACCTTGATGAGGTTTTACCAAATCGACAATCGCGTGTTCCTTAAGTACATGATGTAGCTTTTGCCATTGCTGCACCGCTCGCTCTTGCGATGACTTGTGAATATTTCCTTCCATCCAAGGATTAATCACATAGTCTACATCATAATATTCCGGGGCGCACATCAAAAAGCGAATTTGAGAAGTCGTCATAGTAAGTATCTTCAGGAGTATAGATGCAATTAATTTGTCTATTCTATTACTCTAACTGAGTGAGGAGTTAGGAGTGAAGAGTTAGGAGTGAGGAGTTAGGAGTTAATCAAACAACTTTCAACTGTCCACTGTCAACTGTCAACTGTTAACCTCTAACCTTTAAAAAAATATTACTTAAAAACGAATTGACTAAACTACTTGGTAATATATCATCAACGGATAAACTATTACTCAAGTGTGATATTAGAACGGTGACACAAGATTATAACGCAAGTTTTGACCGTGGTCTACGCATAGTACTTAATCGCTTAACAACCACAATAGAACGAGATAATTTAATTGTCGAAACCACAAGTCGTCTACGAGATACTATGCGTGTAGATAGGGTTGTACTATATTATTTCTATTCTCAGTGGAATGGACAAGTCACCTTTGAGTCTTTGAGTTCGGATAAATGGTCTATTCTTGGTTCGACTGGTCCTGATGAATGTTTTAATAATGAGTATGCTGCTTTATATTTAAACGGAAGAGTACGGGCAATTCCAGATATCGAATTAGAATCTATTGCTGATTGTCATCGTGATTTTTTACGTAATTTAGAGGTTCGCGCTAATTTAGTTGTACCCATCTTAACTGAAAAAGGTTTATGGGGTTTACTAGTAGCTCATCATTGCCAAGCACCCCGTTTATGGACTCCATCAGATATTAAAATCATGCAGGTTGAAGCAGAAAAGTTATCGAAAGCTAATTCTATTCGTGATTCATAAGGTAATTGGTAATTGGTAATTGGTAATTGGTAATTGGTAATGGGTAATTGGTAATTGGTAATTGGTAATTGGTAATGGGTAATTAAATCCGTGAAATCAGTGAAATCCCTTTGAATCCGTGGTCATGATTACTAGTAGCAAAAAGATACAGCACTACAAATAAA
>JBHJOU010000656.1:0-4352 GCA_050329355.1 Rivularia sp. (in: cyanobacteria) | reverse complement strand
CAATTGAATAGAATACACTCATAACCTCACCCCCTTCCCCTCTCCTTAGCAAGGAGAGGGGTGTCCGGAGGGCGGGGTGAGGTACAATTTGTATTGCACCCAACTGAAAACTGCTATATATTCTATTTGGTCTAATTTTGGCGTACTTTCTATAATTGCGATTTTTGCAATAGCATTTTCTAAACATTCCAAATTCCTTTGAGGAACGAAGTCAATCCCTGTTTTTAAAACCTCTAATGCTATTTTTCTAGCTACATCATCAGTCATTTCTTTTGTAGATTGGGTTTTTAAATTCAGGACTTACGCAATTGTCACAAGACCTTGGTTGGTGCGTGACACAAAAACCATTATATTTCGTTAACAATCAAGTGAAGTGTCACAGCAACGGCAATAACGCGGGAGGAAAATCCACACCGCGTTTTGCCTCCCCTAGAATCAAAATATGCCAGTTGCGTAAGTCCTAATATATTCTACGACTCAATGTAGTTTAGCATTGCTTGTTTGCACGGAATCACATTCATTACCCCCAACCTACAACCCCAAATCCACCGCTACCCGATGAGCGCAAGCAAACCCGGAAAAGGCTACCGCATTCAATCCTTGTCCGGGAAAGGTACTATCTCCGACAATATATAATCCTTCAATTGCTGTCCGATTAAACGGCATTCCCAATAATCCTCGTAATTTTCGCTGTGGTATGGGACCATATGTACCATCTACCCTCCCCAAAAATCGCCGATGAGTTCTTGGTGTTCCGGCTTCTAAATAATCTAAATTTGCATCTATCCCCGGAAATATCTTTTCTAATTTATCGACAATTCGCCAAGTTGTAGCTTCTTTCTTGGCTGCGTATTCTTTTTCAGATAAATTCTGCCACTGATCAATGCAGTGTGTCGCGAACGCATGAATGATATGATATCCTTTTGGGGCTAATTCTGGATCGAGTAATGTCGGAATGGAAACAAAAATTGTCCCTTCGGAATCGGTCATTTTCTCCCACTCGGACAACAAAATATGATGACATTCCGTTTCGGGAGATAGCAATTCTGCTTTTACTCCCATATGTAAGCTGAAAAAACTCGGCGACTTTTTGTATCGCTGTTGCCATTTTTTTTCATTAATTGGTATTTTTACAGGCGAAAGTAATTTCTCAAATGTATTCCAGCGGGTAGCATTAGAAACGACACGTTTAGCACGATACACTTGATTATTTGCCAATTTTACCCCTACAACTCGTCCTTTCTCTTTGAGAATTTGGGTGACTTTGGCTTGATATTTAATTTCTCCTCCCTTTTTGATTAAACCTTCTACCAGCTTTTGAGCAATTTGTCCTACACCACCTTTAGGATAATTAACTCCACCATAATGTCTGTCAGAAAATACCATTCCGGCGTTAATCATTGGTGTCATGTCGGCAGGTACCACCGACCAACAATAACATTCTACATCAATAAACTTTAATAATTCTGGGTCTTTAATATATTTTCGTGCTATGTCTCCTACGTTTTGCGGTAGATACTTAGCTAAACTCAAACAAGCGAATGGATGTCTAAAAAAGGTTCGCATTAAATATCGAGGTTCTTCTAAAGACAGTAATTCCATTTGATTTAAACAATTGAAAACCTTCCAACATTCGTCATAAAAACGACGAATTCCTTTACTTTCGTGAGGAAAATAAGTAATTAAATTTTGTAAAAAATTTTCATAATCTCGTTCAACTGTTAAATCCAACGAGTTAGGTAAATGATAGTGAATTTGTACATGATCCGGAATTGTCTCCAAGTTCATATCTACAGCTTTTAAAGCACGGGTAAGTAAATTAGTCGTTCCTTTTTCACCAAACCCAAAAATCATCGAAGCACCCACATCAAAGCGATAACCTTCCCGTTCAAAATAGCCAGCACTACCACCAGGAATCGTATATCCCTCCAAAACCAGCACCTTCGCACCCTTCGCCACCAATTGAGTCGCAGTTACCAAACCACCAATCCCAGACCCAATTACAATCGTGTCATACATAATTTTGAATTCATAATTAATATTTATTAAAAGGGACAAGGGGATGGGGGGACAAGGGGACAAGGAGATGGGGGGACAAGGGGACAAGGAGATGGGGGGATGGGGAGAAATAATTTACAACTCTTAACTCTTAACTCCTAACTCCTAACTCCTAACTCCTAACTTAAAATAATCCAAAATCCAAAATCTAAAATCCAAAATAAAAAAAAGAGGGACAAGTCCGCAATGCCGACCAATCCCGTCTGCCGTTCCTTAAAGAGAGGAGAACACTGAGAAATAATATAGCGTTGATTGAGAATAAATGTCAACTAGTAATTAGAAATATTCTCAATAAAATTTCCATGAGATTTCAATAAAATTTGTAAGGGTTTATTTTTGGTATTAGCGAGCAGCTTAAAACAGTATTATGATGTTTGGCGTTGTTATACCTTATATATTGAAGCTTTTAGATTTATTATGACGCTACAACTGCGCGTTTACGTTCCACCTCATCCTTTAATCAAGCACTGGTTAGCAGTTGCTCGCGATGCTGGTACGCCTTCTGTATTGTTTCGTTCTGCGATGACTGAATTGGGACGCTGGCTGACTTACGAAGCTGCTAGGGAATGGTTGCCGACTCAAGAGTCAACGGTTCAAACTCCATTGGAAGTATGTCCGGCAACATTCATTAATCCTGAAATTCCTGTAGCAGTGGTGCCGATTTTACGAGCGGGATTGGGATTACTTGAAGGAGCGCAAACTTTGCTACCTCTGGCATCTATTTATCATTTAGGTTTGGCACGAAATGAGGAAACTTTGCAACCCCGATGTTATCTCAACAAGCTACCAGAAAAAATTGACCCCCAAACCAGAGTGTTAATTACCGACCCTATGCTGGCGACAGGAGGCTCTATAATGGCTGCGATGTCGGAATTAACTCAACGGGGTGTAGAGCCGGCTTTAACGCGGATTGTCTGCGTCGTTGCGTCTCCTCGAGCGTTACAACAATTGAGTGCAGCTTATCCGAGTTTAAATATTTATACCGCAGCAATTGACGAAGTTGTTAACGAGCGTGGATTTATTGTACCCGGATTAGGAGATGCTGGCGATCGCACTTTTGGGACTTAAGTTAGTATTTCTCTAGGACTGACTACAAAAAAAGTGATGATTAAAGTAGGAAGTAGCAATAGAGATGGACGCTTAATATTATGAGTCAACGCGATGGTTTTGCGAGCGGTTTTTTTGCTGGAGCGATTTTTGGTAGCCTAGTTGGCGGTGTTATCGGCACCCTAGTAGCACAAAGACGCGATGGGGCAGAATTAACAGAAGATGAACGAGAACAGCAAATTAGAGGTACGGGTGATTTAAATGATAAATCTGCCAAACGACAGATGCGGGGTACGCCATCTTCAGGTGTAGAAATGGAAGTATCACGACGCTCACTAGAAGATAAAATTGCTCAATTAAACGCCACAATTGATGAAGTACGCGACCAATTAGGCAATGTAAACAATAATTCTGGTGAGGTAAATCAACTTTCAGACCGTAGCGAAGAATTACAGTCTTAGAGAAGCATTCATAAATTGAGCGGAATTTGAACGATAACTTGTTTTATAGCCGCTCAAAATCTATCTGACAAAAGATAAATACCGAAACCGTCTTCTCGGCAATAACAGTACTAACTAAATTAAAATCGATAATAAGACGGCTTTTACCTAAACTCAAAACACCAAATATCCATGTCTTTACTGTCTTTACTGATTACCACACTACTCACATTCATCCAGATTTACAGTTTTCTATTGATTGCGCGGGTTCTGTTAACCTGGTTCCCACAAATTGAGTGGTATAACCAACCATTTGCAGCACTCAGCCAGATAACCGATCCTTATCTTAATCTTTTCCGCAATATAATTCCCCCTTTAGGAGGAATTGATTTGTCCCCAATTCTGGCTTTCTTAGCACTAAATTTAGCTAGTGGACTTCTGGCAAGTTTAGCAGGCCCGCTGGCTGCTAGTTTTTAATCAAATTGATTGAAGTATGAAATCTAAAATATTCAGCCTTACAGCTATTAATTATCAATTAATTAATTAATTAATCAGTAAGTAACTCATATTTTTATTTTTCATGCTTCATCTTGATTAATTATTTTGGGAGCAAGGAGTAGGGAATAGGGTTGGGGGCAATAGGGAGCAGGGAAAAGAAGCAATATTAATAACGAACTTTAGAAGTAAATCCCGACGCTTTAAACTGCTTCAACTTTAATGGTGTAGGTTGATTTGCGGGAACGGTAATTCTCATTTCAAAATTGCTTTCTCCTGGTGGTACTTCAGTGATAGAACCCAGACGAGTAC
>JBHJOU010000199.1:0-6340 GCA_050329355.1 Rivularia sp. (in: cyanobacteria) | reverse complement strand
TGTAAAATGCCGATTTTATCAATAATTGAATCGCGCAGTTCTTGATTAATTACATAGTTTTTAGGAGTATTATCCTGAATGGCTAAAATGCGATTAAATAAAGTTTTAAATTTCATTTTTTTTTCATAATAAAATGGAATAATTGGAGGCTGAGCCTCGATTCGCAGCAACCGATACTGACAACTATAATTGAGAAGTTATTTTACTAAGGCTGGAACCTTTTTAGATAACAATTCCAAACATTTATTTGCCCAAACTTGTACTTGAGAATTGGGATGAGAAGTCAAAAGCTGACACACCGACAATGCTCTGTGTAATTGTCCGTTCACTTGATAAGCTTTAACTAACCAAACTTGTGCTTGAGCATAGTCTTTACTGTTGCAATCATTCGAGTTTTCGCAGTAATCTTCTAAGTATTTAATAGCTTTAGGATAACGTTTTTGTTTACAAGCTGATATCCCTTGAACAAGTAATTCTGATAAGGACATTGTTAACGGTTCTTTTTCTAAATTTTCTTCTTTAACAGCTTTGGCGATCGCCATATCTAATCCATCAAATTCTGATAATAATGTTAATATCGGTTGTGGTTGTTCTAAAGCCGATAAATCGTTATATTTAAATCGTTTGATAGTTGGTAATATCCCGCATAAATAATCGGCTATAATGCGTTCATTTGGCTTGATCAAACTTCTTTGAGCTTTGGCAATTACATCTACAGAATATTCTTTTCGTTTCATCGCTGCGGCTACAGCTTTGGTAATTTCGGCTTTTGATGCGGCTTGTGATACTCCGAGAATTAAGTAAGGATTTTTTTCCATAGATATATTTTTTAATATCCTATTTTCAAATTTTGATACACTTGTTGAAAAGCTGGTTCATCTGGACAAATTTCATAAGCCCATTGTCCCAATTGCTGGATGATTTGGTAATCAGCTAACTCTTTTTTCACTGATTCAACTAAACTTTCAATCAAAAATTTAGCTACTGAAAACTTGACTTGTTGATGATGGGAATATTTTGCTTTTTTAATTGCTTCATCATACCGCTGTTCGTTGAAAAGCTGCTGAATTTGATCAATCTCTTGCTGATATTCAACTCTTTCAATTAAATCGATGACAACAGGATTTGTTGCGTCGATTTTTGTAATTTCTCTAAGTTGTTTTAAAGCTTGTTGGCAGGAAATTTTTTGATTAATTAATTTCTCGCGAATTTCTTCTGCTTTATATTCACTTAAATAACTTCTAGCTGTTTGATTTCCTAAAAGACTATACCAAAATTGAGCAAAGTCTAAATGTTCTGTTAATTCTGATATTCCTTGACGCTGATATCCGCAAAGTCTGTTTATTTGTTCTTCCCACTCTCCATTCCCTTTAATTGTTGTTTTAGCTTGATTGAGAGGAACGATCGCATTTTGCCATTTTCGTTGTTTTAACCACTCACAACCTTCATGGTAAGCCACAAATGAACAAGCAAAGATTTCTATCCCAACAGGTTGAGTAAAGGGTTTAAGCTCGATAGCTCGTGATATATCTCCCTCTACACAAGCCGCAACAGCTAAACCCCAAGGAGTATAAAGCGCTTGTAATATATTTTGTTTATCTCTTTGTTTATCTATTTGCTCAACTACAATATCCTTCCACGATTCTAAATACCGATTATGACATCCGGGTGTAATCAACAGTTCTTTTACCCTGATTCCCCGTGAAGGTGGATTACCCATCAAACCTAAAGCTACTGTTTCTAAACGATAGCAATCGCGCAATTCTAAATAATCGGAGGTATTTTGATCTTTAAAACTGTCTATGGTATCTGACAATCGTTGTTTTAATTCTAAAGATACTGCTTGTAAATCTACTGCTTGTGCCATCCAAGGTATATCTTTAAGAGCCAAATCGTGGTGTAAATTTGCTAATGCTGTTGATAAAGCCACAATTAGCAGTTTTACAGATTCTATTTGGGTTGAATTAACATCGTTGCGAGCGCGGTAATAAGTTGCTACTGTCCAATTATGTAGATTAATAATATTCGGTTCTATAATCCATGCTTTTTCAACTGTATCCCGAATCATTCCCCAATCAGAATTTTGCCATAATGAAGCTTCTATCGATGGTTGAATGTGTCCGTTTAAATTAGCTACAATTAGTGAATCATCACCGAAACATTCGATAAATTCGATACTAGCTGCTTTCGCCAGGGCAAAATTTTTTTCTTCAACTAATTGCTGAATATTTTGTAATTTTAACAACCTTTGCCATTGAGAAATAGTTTCTAGATTTTCCCTTTGAATCTGTATTCTCTCACCAGATAAGGCTTGCCACTCACGTGCTGCTGCTACTAAATTACCTTGTTTAGCAAGAGCAAATCCTCGCAGATAAGCGGCTTGTTCAACCTGTATATCTTTCAAGCAATTCAGTGCTAATACCCATTCTTCAGCTTTAATAAATACAATAGCCAACCGGATTTGACAGTCTGTAGAATCAGACAGTAGAGGCAGAGCAGCTTGATACAAAGTTTCAGCTTGCTTAAAATTACCTGATTTTTCCGCTTTAAGTCCATCTCGAAATTTTTCTTTACCTTGGAGAGTATTTTGCAATTGCTCTAATAATTTAATTCCATCCGAGCGGGAAAAACTAGTTAAAGCAGAATTCAATAGCGCGATCGCAATTTTTAATTTACCGGCATTCTGGGCTTGATAAACCGAAGTTAATATCCGAGAATAAATTTGTTCCTGTTTGACTTGAGCTTCACAAGTTGTGATCGCGTTTTTGAGTTGTTCGGTAGAATAAAGTTGTTCTGCTTGACGGTAAATTGCGATCGCATTTTGGAAAAATCGATTTTCTCTGTGTAATTCTGCTTCTACAATTAATTTTTTAAACTGATTTCGGCAATCCAGTTCTTTTTGATATTTTTCTATAGACTGAGAAACCGTAGGATCACAAATAATTTTCAAATAACGTTGGTAAAAGTCGATGGCATTAGCAAGGTAATGTGTTTCTAAAGGATTTCCACTATCTTGCTCAACGAGCATTTTACCATGAACAACTAATTTATTTGCATCTGCTAACTGTTTACGCCATTTTTTTAATTGCTTTTGCAGTTTGTTTAAATCATTCTCTAAAAACAACTTGCGAAACAAAAGCTGTGAAAAACTCGGTTGTTCGTACCAAGTATTGATCAGATTTTGAGCAATTGCGATCGCGTCTTCTAACTGCTTATTTTCTGCAAGTAATTCAGCTTCTTTAAGTTGCTCTTTAAAACTGTTAAGGAAACCCATTAAATCTCCTCCTTACAGTTTGGTATTTTCAACAGTAGACGAGACAGTGCATTGCGGAGGAACACAATCGTTGTAGCAACTATCGTGCTAACAGCGCCGAGGTAAGAGGTAACGAGAGGTAATTCATAGAGTCTACGTATTAAGGAAATATCAGTATCACAATTTGGACAAATATTACCTTCAATCTCCTTGTATTCACATACAGGGCAGTTGAGCTTAATCATCGCTTCAGCCCTGTAGCAATAGTATTGGTGGACAACTCCATATCGAACCAGCGATTGACTGACGGTTGCAATTCATTCCAGAGTCGATCTACTTCACGCTCATTACTTTTAGACGAAGCATCAAGCATTCGATAAAGCTTTTCTGACATCGCATTTGCTTGGGTGGGTTCTACTCTATGAGCTTGTTCAATCGCGAATAAACACCCTTGAACTAATTGGACTTCTGAGGGTAAATTCTTCAGTTCCCTGGTTACATCCTCATTCAGAGATTGCATCTGAGAAATATTATGACTGTTAATTGCAGCAAGCAAATCTTGAGATAAATTTTGCAATCGTAACTGTTGCGGTTGAGGAATCATAAATCCGCAGAGTTCAACTATTTGATTGCACTGATTCATGTTATACTCAGCTTCGAGTCGTTCTTTCGACATCGCTGCTTGAAAATGTTCTAGGTCTACTTTTGCACGTTCGCGTAAATCAATGCGTTCTTCACCGCTTCTAGGGTCGATAATCTCATTTGCTAATTGTACCACTGGTACCGATAAACGTAACGCTTCTTCAACTCCGAATTCCGTTAAAGACTGGTTATTTAACTCCGCGATCGCAGTTTCTAAATCTTGATAAATTTTCTCATCTGAATTACCGCGAGAAAAAGTGTAACTGACACTGACTGAGGGATCATTTTTCAAAGTTGCTCGCACCGTCAAACCGCTGTTTTTTTCATCTAGATGCAAATTCACCAAAATTTCCGTTCCTGGGGGATACTTGGCTTCTAAACCCAACCACAGAACCCCAATGCTTTCATCTTCACCGCGAATTTGATCGGGGCTAAAAAATCTAAAGTGAATCAAACGCTGTCCATCAGCTACAGTCTTAAAAGTATGACTTGTCGTGACTGGTAAAATATCACCCCGGCTAATAACTTGATATTTACCGTCGATCAACTCTATATAATAATCGCGGGAACTGGTAGTCACTTTATCAATCAATCCTGCTGCAACCATCGCGGCACCTTCAGCCACCGCATACATCGGACGAGGATGAACTACAATTTTATCACCAAAAGCTTGCTTAACTTGATGTTGGACATAAGGAATTTGCGAACAACCACCTACCAAAAGTACCACATCCACCATATCATTCGTATATTCCGAATATTGCAAAGCTTGATCACAAATTGCGATCGAACTCTCGACTAAATCAGCAATGGTTTGCTCAAATTGTTCACGGGTAATTTCTACTTCAATGGGAATCGCAAGTCCCAATTCATCCAATAACGGAGTAGCAGGTTCAATGCGAGCAACATCAGTAATACTCAATTGAACTTTAGCACGTTCTACAGCAATTTTTAGGTCTGCATGAAATCGCACTTTTGCATAATAAGGCATTTTAGCAATCAAACCATCAATATCGTCAATTTGCTCTTGCTTAGCGACTTGCTGTTTAACAAAATTAATCATCCGAGAATCAATATCATCTCCTCCCAACCACAAATCACCCGCTTTCCCCTGCTCAATAAATTGAGTTCCTGTGGCTGTAATTAAAGAAGCATCGAAGGTTCCACCACCAAAATCGTACACCAAAATTGTTTTCACATCTTCACTATCTGGTGAAAAACCGTATGATATAGCTGCTGCTGTCGGCTCAGGTAATAATTCTAAGGGAGTAATTCCGGCTTTGAGTGCAGCGGTACGGGTAGCATGACGCTGTTTATCATTAAAATAAGCGGGTATAGTAATTACTGCTTGGTCAATATCTTGGATTTTACCAATTTCTCCCCGGTAATCTCGCGCATTTTGTACTACTTTTTTAATAATTTCCGCCGAAATATCATCAGGGGAATATTCTTTTCCTCCCAACCAAACTGCAACACTATTATCTGTACCTTCGGTAGGTTGAGCAATTTTGTAACCGATTTCCGACATTTGTTTTTGAACTGCTGAGTCACCAAAACCTCTACCCATCAAACGCTTGATCGAAATAATTACATTTTCCGGTTCCCCTCGTAATTGGTTGTATGCTTTCTCTCCCACCATCAATTTATCTTGCTGTAGGGCAACAATAGAGCGAGTCAGTTTTCTATCTGGTGGTGTATTATCACTCGCACTCACAACTTCAATTTGAGCCTCTTTAAATGCTGCAACCGAGTTGGTAGTTCCCAAATCAATTCCAATTGCCTTACCCATACTTGCTACCCCGTTTGTATAATTTTATTTAAATATTTTCTAATTACTGAAACTAAAACTCTTTATATAAAAGGATTATTTGTATTAGCTTCATCAAGAATTACATTAATTTTATACAATTAATCAAGAGTAATCTTGAGTAATATCACTTGTAGCTAATAAACTGTATTCTGCGGTTTTCTTAAGTAAAAATAGCTAGTTGGAAACCAATCAAATCTTACTCAAAACTGCAATGCTAAGTTGTTACGCATTGAGAATGGTGCATTCGTGCCAGTTACCACTTTCACCCCACACTAGCAATAATCTTCCCAATATCTTCAGGAGTTGCACCTGTTGCCAATATTGATCGAATCAACAATTCAATCGAGACTGAAGCATCACCATTTTCAGCTTTGGCAATCCGAGGTTGACTGGAGTTAATCTTAGAAGCGAGATCACTTTGAGTCATCAGTTTTTGACGACGCTCTTTCAAGCTTTGGCTGAGAGCTAATTTCATTTCAACAAAAATAGTTTCTTCAGGTGTTAACTCCAAAAAATCTGAGGGTGTTCCAACTTTCCAGCCTTTAGATTCCAAACGTTTTCTCTTCGATTGATCCATCATATTACTCCTGTTGATCGGCATCGTATTTGCTAAGGCGCTTTTTACAAATCTCAAT